>CBIHPL010000322.1:0-4752 GCA_966212005.1 uncultured Asticcacaulis sp. | reverse complement strand
GAAGAAGCAGAAACGCGCCCGCACGGTGGCGCGCCTGGTTCTGGTTCAGGCGCTGTATCAGATGGAACTGACGGGCGCAGGTGTTGAATCCGTCATACGCGAGTTTTCCGACTACCGTTTCGAAGGCGATCTCGACGGCGAGCAACTGGCGGAAGCAGACGAGGTCTATTTCGCCGAAGGCGCGCGAATGATCGTCAAGGAGCAGGCGGCCATCGATCTGCTGATTTCGGAACGCCTGGCGGCCGGCTGGCGGATCGAGCGGCTCGACACGACGGTGCGCGCCATCCTGCGCGCCGGTGCGTGGGAGCTGAAGTTCCGCAAGGACGTCGGCCTCGAAGTCATCATCAACGAATATGTCGAGATCGCCCGCGCCTTCTTCGGCGAAACAGAGGCGCGCTTCGTCAATGGCGCGCTTGATGGCATTGCCAAGGATGTCAGGCCTTAACCCTGCCTGTTCACGGGAAGTTTCGCGGACAACGCCCTTTCCCGCATTGATTTTTCGCCTGTTTGGATAAATAACGCGTCTCCCGATATGGGAGGGCGAACATGACCGAACACGACGAATTCTCGATCATCGACCAGCTTTTCAAGCCTCTGGCGGGACTGAGCCGCGAGGCGAGGGGACTGATCGACGATGTATCGGTCCTGCCGGCGGATAGTGCACACGATATCGTCGTCAATACGGACGCTATCGTGGCCGGCATCCATTTCTTCGAACACGATCCCCTTGACCTTGTGGCGCGCAAGCTGATGCGCGTCAACCTGTCAGACATCGTGGCCAAGGGGGCCAGGCCTTACGGATATCAGCTGATCACCGCCTGGCCGCGCGGCACGACATTCGCCGAAAAGCAGGACTTCGCGCGCGGTCTTAAGATCGAGCAGGACCGTTTCGGCCTCGACCTGTTTGGCGGTGATACCGTATCGACCTACGGCCCGTTGCACGTTTCCATGACCATGTTCGGCAAGGTGCCCGCCGGCCGCGCGCTGTCGCGCATGGGCGCGCGTCCGGGCGACAAGGTTCTGGTCAGCGGCTATATCGGCCAGGCCTATCTGGGCCTCAAGGCGCTGGAAGGCCAGTTGATGGGCGTTCCCAATGACGACATGAACGAACTGATGATGTCGTACCATCTTCCTGAAATCCGTGCCGATCTGGCCACGTGTGTTCGCGACAACGCACGCGCCTCCATGGATATATCGGATGGGCTGCTGGCCGACGCCGATCATATGGCGCGGGCCAACGGCCTGATGATACGTATCGACCTGAACAAGGTGCCGACCTCGCTGACGGCGCGGGCGGCGATTGCGTCCGGCATCAGTCCGGTGGCCCTGGTGACCGGCGGCGATGACTATCAGATACTGTGCGCGGCGGACGAAGCCGGGGCGAAGGTTCTGGTCATGTCCGGCTTCTATGAGATCGGCGACTGCATCGGCATGTCCGACGATACGCCGGCAGGTGCGGAGCTTTGGGCCGATGGCCGCCGCGTCGATGTCGAGAACAAGGGATATCGGCATCCGCTGTAGCCGCATCCCGCGTTTAGCGAAATCTTACAAACGATTGGCAATTTCCATTGGCCTGCGGAATTGCCGCCGGGGTAGGGCGGGCATAGCGTCCCTTGGTAAAACCTTGTGAGAGGAACGCATATCATGGAAAAGACAGCAAAAATTGCTGTAGCGGCAGGTCTCGCGATGGCTTTGGCCGTTCCGGTCATGGCGAACGCACAACAACGCTACGAAGTGCGCAATTACGACGGCTATTGCTATGTCAAACAGACGGAAGCCAAGCGTAACGGATTGATCCTTGGTGCTGTCGCGGGTGGTTTGCTGGGGAGCCAGGTTTCCAAGAACGAGCGTGGGCTCGGCGCCGTGGTCGGCGCTGTGGTCGGCGGCGCGGTCGGCCAGAACATCGGCAAGAACAGCGTGAAATGCTATAATGGCGAATATTTTGCCTATCAGGGCCGGTACTACGACCCGCCCCGGGGACCGTCGGGTTATGTTCCGGTCTTCTACGAGCAGCGTCCGCCGTCGAGCATGTATTCCGAAGTCTATTACGACCGCAACCGACGTAGCGGACCGCCGCCCTACAGCTATCAGGACAATACCAACTGGCGCGATGGCTGGCGCGACAGCCGCGGACGCTGGCACGAAGGACGGCCGCCGCGCGGCTACTGGCAGGACCGTGACGGTTACTGGCATCGCAGATAGATGCCTGTCGATCGGTGAGAGAAAAGGTCTCCCGGGCCACTGGTCCGGGAGCTTTTTTTGTCCGGATTTCCGGAATTGAGGTCAGAAATCGATAAAATCCCGGCCTTGCGGGAATCTTACGGTTTACTTCGTGATTCCGCCGGACGGCGAAATTGTTCGGCCCGGGGAAATGGTTAATATCCATAACATTAGGCAGGGAGCCCGGAATGGCCTTTTCAGGCGCACGGGCGCATTTTATGGAGGTTACCGATGTTCCAAACGTATCGATCCGTAGCCCTGGCCAGTGGCCTTGCCCTTGCGTGCGCTGCCATGGCCGCTCCGTTGGCGGCGAACGCCGACGATTACTATGGCTATCAGGACGGTGACGTCTATGTCTACCGCCACGACGACCGTGGCTATCGTCGCGACGACCGCGGCTATAGCTGCCGTGAGCGGCGTAACGACAATGCCGCCGGTGGGGCGGTCGCCGGTGCTATCGTCGGCGGCGCGGCGGGCGCTATACCCGGTGCCTTCGTCGGCGCGATAGTGGGCGGTGCGGTCGGCAGCGAAGGAACCCGCTGTTATTACCGGGACACCTACAGCTACTCACGTTATGACGGCGACGACTATTACGACAACCGCAGCTATGAGCGCCGCAGGTATTATCGCGACGACGACTACTCCTACCGGGACCCTTATTACGAACGCCGGTACGAGCGCCGCTATTCTCGCTACAACAACTGGTAAGCCTTTGGGCCGGCCCTCAGGGACCGGCCTTTGTTTTACCGTGTATAAATCAATGTCGGCGATGATGGCGTCATGCCGACATTCATTCGCTCACTCATCGCCGCCTGTATCCTGTCCATGCTTGCCGGCGCGCCGGCCTTTGCCAATGGTGGAGAGGCGAAGGACGCCGCCGATCCGTCGGTAAAGCTCGCCTCGGTCGGTATCCCCGTTTTCCAGGGACGCAACGTCGTCAACTATCTCTTCCTCAGCATCAAGATCAACCTGACGGCCAAGGCCGACCAGCAGAAGCTGCGCGACATGGAGCCGTATTTCCGCAACGCCCTCATTCGCGCCGCGCACAAGACTTCCTTTGCCATCGCGGATCGCGATGACAAGCTGGACGAGCCGCGGTTCAAGGCCGTCATGAAGGCTGAGTTTACCAAGGTGGCGGGCGCAGGGACAATTGAGTCGGTCGAAGTTGTGTCGCAAAGCCCGAAAACGCATCGGTAAGCGGTATTTTTTGCACATTTACGCCATATTTATTTGTGCGGCGCGGAATTTTTGAAAGTCTTTAAATACAGAATACTGCATGGTGTCTTTCGGCAGTGCAGCGCAGTATGTTTCGCGGCTGCATTTTGCATATTTTCGAACATCGTTTTCTTGCCTTGAACTTATGGCGAAGATTTGGCACTCTCGCCCCAGTCAAAAATAAGGGCCTGATTTTCAAGAGTGATTTGCAAGTGACTGTGTTCGACTTGCCGCGTCACTGGCAGGTAACTCCCAGAACATACCCTAATCTCTTGAGGCCAGATTTTTTGATCCCGTAAACCGGAGACGACGGCGCGCGACTGCTTATCCTTCGATCTCCAATTATAAAGAAATACAGGGGTTACAGATGAATTATGCTTTGATGCTGGCCATCGTGGCCGGCATAGTCGGTCTGCTGTACGGCGTAGTGCAGACCCTGTCGCTCATGAAGGCGAATGCCGGCAATGAACGCATGCAGGAAATTGCCGCCGCCATCCAGGAAGGGGCCAGCGCCTATCTCAAGCGTCAGTATACGACCATCGGTATCGTCGGCGTCCTGATCTTCGTCGCCGCGTGGGTCTTCCTCGGTCAATGGTCGGCCATAGGCTTCGCAATCGGCGCGGTCTTGTCGGGCGCCGCCGGTTATGCCGGGATGCTCATCTCGGTACGCGCCAATGTACGGACCGCACAGGCGGCCTCCGAGAGCCTGTCCAAAGGCCTGAACATGGCCTTTGGCGCGGGCGCGGTGACGGGTATGTTCGTTGCTGGCGGCGCGCTTGTCGGTGTGGCGGGCTACTATGCCGTGCTGACCCAGGTCCTGGGCCTCGAACCCACGGATCGCAACGTCATCAACGCACTGGTCGCTCTGGGCTTCGGCGCTTCCCTGATTTCCATCTTCGCGCGTCTCGGCGGCGGCATCTTCACCAAGGGCGCCGACGTCGGCGGTGACATGGTGGGCAAGGTCGAAGCCGGTATTCCGGAGGATGATCCCCGTAACCCCGCGACCATCGCCGATAACGTCGGTGACAATGTCGGCGACTGCGCCGGCATGGCGGCCGACCTGTTCGAAACCTATGCAGTGACCATCGTCGCCACCATGGTTCTGGCCACCATATTCTTCGCCGGTTCGCCTCTGCTCGAAGCCATGCTCATGCTGCCGCTGGCGATTGGCGGCGTCTGTATCTTCACATCGATCATCGGCACCTTCTTCGTATCGCTCGGCAAGTCGACCGACATCATGGGCGCGCTCTATAAGGGTCTGATCGCCACCGGCATCCTGTCGGTCGCGGCGGTCGCAGCCGTCATCTATCAGTTCGT
>CBIHPL010000321.1:0-4752 GCA_966212005.1 uncultured Asticcacaulis sp. | reverse complement strand
TATAACGAAATGCGCGCGTTTGCGCTTTTCCGCGTCCGGCATCTGCCGGCTGAGGATGGCGGAGAACTTCTCTTCCGTCATTCCCGGGCGCGCCATCACACGCAAGTGCTGTACATCCGCCGGCGCCGATACGACCAGGACGTAATCGAAATGAGCCTCTGCGCCGGTTTCGAAAAGCAGGGGGATATCGGCGACAATCATATCGGCGCCATGTTTTTCCTGAGCCGCCACAAAGGTCGCGCGGTCCTGAACCGTCAGTGGGTGGACAATCGCGTTCAATCGGTTAAAGCCGTTTTCAGCCGTTTTCAGAGCGGCGGACAATTTGACACGATCGACTATGTTGTCGGTCAGCACGTCGCCGAACGCTTCAGTCAGTTGCGCCTTAAGGACAGGGGAGGTTGCGTAGAGCCGATGTACGGCTTCATCGGCATCCCATACAGGCACGCCTTCGTCGCGAAACATCTGCGCGATCGTCGACTTGCCCATGCCGATGGAGCCGGTGAGGCAAAGCCTGATCATTTTTCACCCAGAAATGTCAGTGCCAGGCCGCGGATATCAAACTCCGCGTTGGGAAGCTGGCCATAAAAGGCTTCGAAGCTCGGCCGCGCCTGTTCGATCAGCATGTTCAGCCCATCGACGGTTTTCAGGCCGCGTTCCTCGGCGGCCCTGAGCCAGTTGGTCTTCAGCGGCCGATAGGTCATGTCCATGATTGTGGATTGGCCATCGCGCTAATCGCACTGGGGCTGGGGGCCGCCGGCGGCGGCGTTTATCACCGCCCCCGCGCCCGAAAAGGCGCGATCGACTTCGGTCAGCTCAAAGGCCGTCACCTTCTGTTTGAAGGAAATGGTCTTTTCCTTGCCGGTCAGGTGGATATGCGACTGGTCGGTCTGGAAGGCGAAGACCAGTTCCTCGGCGCGGGCCAGGGTCCGATTGACGATGCGGACTTCGGGGCTGCCGGCTTCCAGCATGGCGGCGACCGCGGCGCGCGAGGCTCCGCCGGCGCCCATGATCACTACGGGTGCGGATGTCAGGTCGCAATCCGGCGCCTGGAGCTGAAAGGCGCGGATCAGGCCATAACCATCGGTGCTCTGGGCGTGAACGTAACCGTCGTCGTCGAAGGTCAGGACGTTGGCCGAACCGCAATGGCGCGCACTTTCGGCGACCGTGTCGGCCAGGGCAAGCGCCTGCGCCTTGAAAGGCGCGGTGACGTTCAGTCCCTTGATGCCGTTGCTGCGGCACGACAGGATCAGACGCTCGAAAGCGTGTTCGTCCTTGGGCGAGAAGGCAGCATAGACGCCGTTCATCTTCATGGACCGCAGCCAGGCGTTATGCAGGAACGGGCTCATCGAATGGTGGACGGGCTGGCCGACGATGGCGGCGACCTTGGCAGCGCCCGTGGGGAGGGTATCGATCATGGGTTCAGCACCTTCAGTTGGCGGAGTTTGCCCAACAAGGGCAGGAGAGGGAGGCCCAGGACGGTGAAATAGTCGCCGCGAATGCTGTCGAACAGGTGCACACCCGAACCTTCGAGCATATAATTGCCGACGGTCGACAATAGTTTTTCACCGGCTTCTTCGAGATAGCGGTCGATAAAGGCATCGGTGAGGGGGCGGACCGACATTTCGGCCGTTTCAACCGATGACCAGATGAGCTGGCCGTTTTCACACAGGGCCATGCCGGCGTGGAGATAATGTATCTTGCCGCTCATCCGGCGCAGCAGGTCGCGGGCGGCAACCATGTCGGGCGACTTGCTGATCAGGTCGTTTTCGAGTTGCAGGACCTGGTCGCCGCCCAGGACCAGGCCGGGATTCGCGAGCGCAACCTGCTGGGCCTTGGCTTCGGCCAGACGCATGGCGACGGCCTTTGGCGTAAAGCCGCGCATCAGGCATTCGTCCTTGATCTGGTCTTCGTCGACGGTCGACGGAATTTTGACGAAGGGGATGCCGGCGTTGCTGAGAAGCATGGCGCGGGAGGCGGAGCCGGAGGCGAGGATCAGTGTCTGGGTCATGTCAATTCAGTTGCAGGGGCGGGGGCCCCTGCACCCCGTAACGCGACAGCGTTTAGTTAGTTCAATAACAAAAGCCGGGCTCTTTTAGCCCGGCTTTTGTTATTGAAGCAATTCATCACTTCCGACTTTTGGGGTGCAGGGCCCCCGCGCCTGCAACTGTATTAAATACCGCCCAGACGCCCCGTCCGCTTCTCGTTCAACAGGCTCATAATATTGGCCGCTGTTTCTTCCACAGACCGTCGTGTCACATCGATCACCGGCCATTCCTTACGTTCAAAGAAACGCCGGGCGGCGATGATCTCCTGCCGCACGGCTTCCTGATCGGTATAGGTCGACGGCCGGTCGTCGTTATTCAGTGTCAGCAGGCGATTGCGGCGGATCTGGATGAGGCGCTCCGGCGAAGCGATCAGGCCGACGATCAGCGGGTCGTCAAGGTGATCCAGCTCTTCGGGCAGGTCACGGCCGGGCACCAGTGGAATATTGGCTGCCTTGATGCCGCGGTGGGCCAGATAGATGCAGGTCGGAGTCTTTGATGTGCGTGACACACCGACCAGTACAACGTCCGCCTGACGCAGCTTGTCCGCCAGGGCGCCATCGTCATGAGCAATCGCGTAGTTCAGCGCTTCGATACGTTCGAAATATTCATTGTCCAGATTGTGCTGTGCGCCGACGCGCTTGGACACGGACGCACCGAGGTGCCGCGAGAAGGCGACAACCAGCGGATCGAGCACGCCGATGGCCGGAATATCCAATTCCCGGCATCGCATCTCCAGGGCCGTTCTTAGTTCGACATCGACTATGGTGTGCAGGACTATGCCGGGAAAGCTCTCGATCTCGGCCATGGCGCGGTCGAGCTGCTTTTCGGAGCGGATCAACACATAGATATGCTCGATCGGCAGAATGCCTTCGAAGCGCGCCGCAGCCGCTTTGGCCAGGGCGTTCAGGGTTTCACCGGTCGAGTCGGAGACCAGGTGAACGTGGAAATAGGTGCCGATACGGCCGGAGGAGAGGGTGTTGGCGGTTTCGGACATGAGGAGCCTTTTTGCCGGGTGTGGGGTCTTGACCCCACGAACCTGCTTTTATCTTTCCCTGGCTTTCACCCGCAAGGGGTGAAAGCAGGAAAGATAGAGGAAGGCTTGAGGCCCGTGGCGGGCGAAAGCTGTACTTCGCCTCGGCACACCCACAAACCCGATCGAAAAGAATCCTGTGCAGCGAATCCGTGGACAAGTGTCTGACAACCTGCGCGCAACTGTCAGGAGAAATTCAAGAACGCTGTTCCCCTGTGATCAGAGGTGGAAAACGGTCGCATTTATCCCGCGTCTGCCCAAATAGTTAATAATGTATGAATGTGTGACGGTTTCATGTGAATGACTTAACACTTTGTTAACCATTCACACCCGAATGGGAAAATCCATTTACGAAGTTTTAACTATAGTTAGCATTTGGTTAATTATCCCGTCTTCCCACAGGGGTGTGGACAGGTTTTCTCCAGAATGGGACAAGCTGTGAAAAAGCCGGGAGAACCGCAAAGCCTGCGGCGATTTTCCACGCCATCCACCCTACTAAAAACCTCTACTTCCTCTTTATTCTTTTTAGAGGGTTCTCTAAGAGGGAGCCTCGTTTTGCACCGGATTGACTCCATGACCGCTTCTCAGGCATCCATACTCCAGGTTCTGGCAGGTCAGACTGTCAGCCCTACACCGGTATGGTTCATGCGCCAGGCCGGGCGCTACCTTCCGGAATACCGAGACCTTCGCGCCTCCACTTCAGGTTTCGTCGATTTTTGTCTGAACCCGGAAAAATCAGCCGAAGCGACGCTGCAGCCCATCCGTCGTTTCGGGTTTGACGCAGCCATACTTTTCTCGGACATACTCATGATTCCCCTCGCGCTCGGTCAGGACCTGACCTTTGCCGCCGGGGAGGGGCCGATCCTCGGAGAACTGCCCGACATTGCCGTCATGCGTGACAAGGCGCCAGCCGCTGGCGAGGCGCTCAGGAACGTTGGAGAGACCGTGGGGCGCGTACGAAGCGCCCTTGGCCCGGAAACGACACTAATCGGCTTCTGCGGCGGTCCCTGGACCGTCATGACCTACATGCTGAATGGCAAGAAGGCTCACGACCGCAGCCTGATCCGCAGCTTCGTCTATGAGCAGCCGGAAAAGGTCGCAGAGGTCCTTGAGATTGTCATCGAAGCCTCCGCGCATTATCTGAAAATGCAGGCAGACGCCGGCGCCCAGGTCCTGAAAATCTTCGAAAGCTGGGCGGAAGGCTTCCCGGATCCCTATTTCGACCACCTGATTATCCAACCGCACATCCGCCTGATCAAACGCGTGAGAGAGCTCGGTGTGACCCTGCCAGTCATAGGCTTTCCGCGGGGCGCGGAAGCCCGCTGTCAGAGCTATCTCGACGTCGTTCCGGTGGATGCCCTGGCTCTGGGAACAGCAACCCCTCTGGCACTTGGCAAACAGCTCCAGGCACAAAAGCCGATTCAGGGCGCGCTCGACCCCGTAGTCTTGCGCTCCGGCGGAACAGCCCTGGACGCGCAGATTGACGGAATTCTCGAAGCCTGGGGGCAGGGGCCCTTGATCTTCAACCTGGGCCACGGCATTTTCCCGGATACGCCCATCGCGAACGTCGAGCAGGCGTTGAAACGGATCAGAGGCTGATGAAACGCGTCGCGGTATTGCTGTTCAATCTTGGCGGGCCCAAAAATCCGGAAGACGTCAAGCCGTTCCTGTACAACC
>CBIHPL010000320.1:0-4756 GCA_966212005.1 uncultured Asticcacaulis sp. | reverse complement strand
GCTGCGCCAGAACCGTCACGACCAGCGTCATGCAGCACAGGGTCGCCAGGGCGTCGCGCGCCAGCTTGTCGGCGGCCTCCGGACCTTCCTGTTCCAGTACCGCCGAATAGGACGGCACGAAGGCGGCGGTAAAGGCGCCTTCGGCAAAGATGCGGCGGAACACATTGGGGAAGCTGAGCGCCGTATTGTAGGCATCGGCGGCGATGTTGCCGGATGCGCCAAGCACGGCCGTAATGACCAGATCCCGGCCCATGCCGAGAAAGCGGCTGATAAGCGTAAAACCGCTGTTGATCAGTGAATTCTTGATAAGACCCGAAGACTTTTTAGGCACTGGAGCGGGTTCAGGGCCGGACGCCGGAGGCTGTGACACGTAATGGCTGCCTATCGAAGGAAGGACACTGTTTAGAGCATGCTACGAAAAAGTGGAAACCGGTTTTTCGTGCCAGGCATGCGATCACTAGATCGGTATGATATTAGATAGAAGCGATTATACCGATCTAAGTTTTTGCTTGTCGCGATATTTTAGGCGAAAACCGCTCACACTTTTCGCCATATCGCTCTAAAACCTAGACGTGCTGAATTCTTTGAAAACGCGGCACGTCTAGGCGTCACTCACCTCGCAGGCAAGAGTGTCTTTAAGCCAGCTACGCCTTATTCTGCTTCTTCAGCTCGGCCAGGATGCCGGCCAGCAGCTCTTCCTGGCTGGGGGTATTGGCGGGCGGCGGCGGAGGTGGTGGCGGCATCAGCTTGTTGATCGCCTTGACCACCATGAAGATCGCCGTGCCGATGATCAGGAACTGGATGAGCGTGTTGATGAAGATGCCATAAGAGATGGCGGCTTCGGCCGTCTTCGTTGCCGGATCAGCAGGCACAAGGACAAATTTGAGATCGGAAAAATCAACCCCGCCGGTGATTACGCCGATCGGCGGCATGATGATGTTTTCGACCAGAGAGGTCACGATCTTGCCGAACGCACCGCCAATGACGACACCGACCGCCAGGTCGATGACATTGCCACGCATAAGGAAGGTTTTGAATTCGGACACAATGCTCATGGACGGTTCCCTTCCGGCCAAAGGAATAAGATCGAAACGCGATTCACATGAGAATCACGTTTCGATCTAAACATTGTTCGTCGTATTATTTAAGCGAAAAACGGTTGCGCGCTGTGAGCAATGCCTGACAGCATCTTGCACATATCTCAGTCAGCCGAATTGTCGTCGCCGCTGAGGTTCAGGCGTTCACGCAATTCCTTGCCACTTTTGAAGAACGGCACGTGCTTGGCGGGCACCTTGACCGATTCGCCAGTACGTGGATTGCGGCCGGCACGCGCGGGCCGAGACCGGACGGACAAGGCGCCAAAACCTCGCAATTCGACGCGGCCACCCTTTTCCAGGGTACCGATCATTGACTCAAAGATGAGGTTTACAGCGCGCTCGACGTCTTTTTGCGTCAGGTGCGGGTACTCGGACGCCAGGCGTTCAATCAGCTCAGATTTCAGCATTGCTGTGTCCCCCAACAAGTGAATCTTCAGACAAAGCGACTTTGATCGAAAAATGAATAGGGATCAAGGGGTTGGTTGGAAATTAAAGCATGATAACGATATCATTCAAAAAAACAGTGGCCGTCGGGGCGTGCGGCGCACAATAAATCTCCGACGAGACAAGGCTTTGACGCAAAAGTCTTTCCCGCCGGAGACAATTGACACCCCTGTTTTAATGGGGCCGCACCGCACGAACAACCAGAAGTAAGGCTTATTTCGCCTTGGCAGGTTCGTTGACGCCCCAATGGACGCCATAAGGATCGCGCATCAAGCCGAAGCGGTCGCCCCAGAATTCGACCTTCAGTTCCGATATGACCTGGCAACCGGCCTCGACAGCACGGTTCCACCACAGGTCGGCGTCGTCGACGACCAGCATCATGGTAAAGCTGTGCGACGGCTGGTGATCATATCCCCATTCCGGGAAGACATCCGACAACATGAGCGAACCGTCGTGAATCTTGAGATGGCAATGCATCAGCCGCTTGCCGTCATCAGCCGGTTTGCGGTCGATTTCCTCGGCGGCAAAGGCCTTCTTGTAAAAATCGGTGGCTTCAGCCGCGCCGACGACGTTGAGATAGGGAATAACCCCCCGGTAAAGTTCATTGCTCATGACTATGGCTCCTTTGGCAGCTATTGTTGCAAGACACAGGAAAGATTTCTGTCAGCATCGATCATGATGTTCGCTGATCCGGGATGAAAGCCATCATCGGCCGTATCTCGAAACAGCCGGCCGACCCCGAAGCGCCGGCCAGCTCCTTCGCGATCTCGACCGCTTCATCCAGAGTGCCGCATTCGACCGTGTAGAAGCCCAGCAACTGCTCCTTGGTCTCGGCAAACGGTCCGTCTATGACCGTGGTGTCCCGCCCCTTGCGCAGCGTTACGGCAGCCGTTGTCGGCATCAGCCTCGCCACAGGCCCCATCTTGCCTTCGGCGCTCAGACGCGCGTTTACCAGCCCGAGGCTGCGCATGACTTCGGCATCCTTTTCTTCCGACCAGGCGCTGATGACCTCTTCGGAATCGTAACAAAGAATGGCGTAGTGCATGGCAATTTCCCTGTGCTGCATGGACATCGAACGGCGCTGTCCGGAATCGACATTCGCCCGAACTTTTTACGGACATGTTCTAACCGCTCCTGGCCGCGCTGCCTACCAGGGAGAAACCTGCCGTTAGGGTATCTTTGTTATGCAAGGTGAAATCGTACAGGGGGAACCATGCTTGACAAGCTGCGTCTGGCTATTCGCAACGACCTTGAAGCCGAGGCCGAGCAACGCAGGTTCGGGTCCGGATGGCTGAGCGGCATACTGGCCCTCGTACTCGGCGGATCGGCGCTGCTGATGTTGCTGGCCCACCAGTACCCCGCGTGGTTTTCGGTCGAGGACCTGCAACGTGTCCATGCCAGCCCGTTCTACATGGTCGGCGTCCAGGTGATGGCATTTATCGCTTTCGCGCTGGCGTGCCTCAACCTGACCTTACGCCGCAACAAAATCCTGGGCTTCAGCGCCATCGCCCTGGTGCTGATGACCATGACGCTTGGTGCCATCGGCGCGCAGACCGTCCCAGGCGAAGGTATCAATTTCGGTGTCGACTGGTTCGTACTGAACCTGCTGATGAAGGGTTTCCTGTTCGTCCCCCTGGAAAAGCTGTTCAGCGGCGACCGGCCTCAACCGCTGTTTCGCTACGAATGGCGTGAAGACCTGCTCTACTTCCTGATCTCCAGCCTGCTGATCCAGATCATGGCTTTCATCTCGTTGGCGCCAACCATGGCAGTGCTTGAACACGCCGCCCTTTGGCAGCCATTGCGTGATGCCGTGGCTTCCCAACCCTATGCCGTACAGTTTGTCGAGCTCATGCTGATCGCCGACCTGATGCAGTATGGCTTTCACCGCCTGTTTCACAGCGTGCCATTCCTGTGGCGCTTTCATGCCGTCCATCATTCGGCCCAGGCCATGGACTGGATGGCCGGGTCGCGCATGCACCTTTTCGAAATCCTGGCCCTGCGCGGCGTGACCATCATTCCGCTCTATGCGCTGGGCTTCGAACAGAACGCCCTCTACGGCTATATCTTCTTTATCTACCTGGTTTCGGCCTTCGTACACGCCAATATCCGCTTCGACGATCGCCTCATCGCGCCGTTCATCGTCACACCGCGCTTCCACCACTGGCACCACGGCATCGAAGACGAAGCGATAGACGTCAATTTCGCCGTCCATTTTCCGTGGATCGACCGCCTGTTCGGCACGCATTACCTGCCCGGCGACAAGTGGCCATCCGGCTATGGGATCGGCGGCCATCCGGTGCCAAAGGGCTGGCTGGCGCAGTTCGCCTATCCGTTCCGTCGGGGGAAGACGCTGTCTTCCTCGGCCGAACCAGCGTCGGAGTAACAAAAAGCCGGCGCTGTCGCCAGCGCCGGCTTCTTTCTAACTCCACCCAAAGCCGCTACGCGCGCCTAAACACCGTAGCGATTCCGGGTGCAAGGTCCGTGACCCTGCTTATTCCTTGACCTTGTCACGCAGGGCGGCGCCGAGGATGTCGCCCAGCGAAGCGCCGGAATCCTGCGAGCCGTACTGTTCGATGGCCTGCTTTTCGTCAGCCATTTCCAGAGCCTTGATCGAGACGGAGACCTTGCGGGCCGCCTTGTCGATGTTGGTGACCTGGGCGTCGATACGATCGCCGACGGCGAAGCGCTCAACGCGCTGCTCGTTGCGGTCGCGCGACAGGTCCGACTTGCGGATGAAGGCCGACATCGGAGCGTCGTCTTCGCCGAACTTGACTTCGATACCGCCCGAAGTGACTTCGGTGACGGTCACGGTGACGGTCTGGCCCTTCTTGAAGGTATCACCCGTCATCGGATCGCTGCCGAGCTGCTTGATGCCCAGCGAGATGCGTTCCTTGTCGACGTCGACGTCCAGGACCTTGGTCTTGACAGCGTCGCCCTTCTTGTAGCGGCCGATAGCTTCTTCGCCCGGAACGTTCCAGTCGAGGTCCGACAGGTGGACCATGCCGTCGATGTCGTTTTCGAAGCCGACGAACAGGCCGAATTCGGTGGCGTTCTTGACTTCGCCTTCGATGGTCGAACCGATCGGGTGGTTGCGCAGGAACTGATCCCACGGATTTTCCTGAGCCTGCTTCAGGCCCAGCGAAACGCGGCGCTTCGAAGCATCGACTTCGAGCACGACGACGTCGACTTCCTGCGAAGTCGAAACGATCTTGCCG
>CBIHPL010000319.1:0-4772 GCA_966212005.1 uncultured Asticcacaulis sp. | reverse complement strand
GTGGGTCTGGTGCTGGAAGAACAGGCCGCCGACAAAGCGCAGGCGCTCTTCGCCCGGCGTCGCAAAGCGCAGTTCGTGGCTGGTCTTGGTGTACTTGTCCTTGGCGACGATCCATTGGCGCGGATCGATGGTGTCGCCATTGTTGTCGTAGAAATAGAAGTAGCCGGCATTGCCGCCATTACCCGAATAAAGCTGGTCATAGGCTTCGGCATAGTCGGTATAGTCGGATTCCGTATCGACCTTGCGCTCCATATGGGCGCCGGCATAGGTGATGTCGAAAATGCCGACCTTGCCCTGGAGGGTCAGGGCGGCCTGGGCGAAGCGGTCGTGACCCGACTGCGGGAAGAAGGCCTGCACTTCGAGATCGCCGACGCTTTCGTCAAAGCCACCGGCGCCGTTGCGCCTGGAGTCCTGGGCGATCAGCGAGGCATTGACCGTCCAGTTGTCGTTCAGATCGACCAGAAGGGCGGCGCGGCCGCCGACGATGTCTTCGTCATTGTAGTCCTCGGCGACAAATGCGTCATTGTCGACGACGATGCCGCCCGGAACCGGCAGGAAGGCGCGCGTGCCCGGGACATTGTCGATAAAGCCGGCGTTATGCTGCGCCCATCCCACGATGCGCAGGGCGGCGTTGCTGGACAGCGGGGTGTTGAACATGCCCTCGATCTTGCCGCCGGTGCCGCCATGAGCGACAGAATTGGCTTCGGCGTCGAAGCGGCCGAAGGTGCCTGAACGCGTCGGCTTGTTGGTGATGATGCGGATGGTGCCGGCTTCGGACGAAGCGCCGTACAGCGTGCCTTGCGGTCCGGCCAGCGATTCGATGCGCTCGACGTCGTAGATGTGGACATCCAGCGCGCCGCCAATGGTCGTTACCGGCTGTTCGTCGAGATAGATGCCGGTCGAAGGCTGAGAGCCCGAGTGGTTGCCGTCACCGCCGGAAGCCACGCCGCGGAAGTACAGGCTGGAGCCCTGGTAGGGGTTGTTCTGGAAAGAAACCGAAGGGAGCAGGGCGACATAGTCATCGACATCGGTGACATTGAGCTGGTCCAGCTTCTTGGTGCCCAGTACCTGGATGCTGACAGGCACGGTCTGCAGTTTTTCGGATCGCTTCTGCGCCGTAACGATAACGTCGCCCTGGTCGTCGCCGACCGGGGCGTCCTGCGCAAGCGCCATGACCGGCAGGGCGCTGAGCATGGTGGTGGACAGCAGCGCTGCCGCGAGTGTTGATGACCGCATGGTGGACCCCACAGTGTTATTTAACGCGGAGGATAGATGGGGAATGTGATCACGCGTCAATTGGTATACGGAGCAACAGCTCCGTTACGGCAAATACCGTGTCACTTTTGTCACGATCGTGCAGGTGCACACGCACGCGCAACGGGCAGAGCCATGAAAAAAATCTTGACCTCACGGCAACGGGTTATGGCGTACCGGGATAGGCGGTAAGCACTGGCCCCAGCGCCTGCTTCAACGGATCTAGCCATGGCTCAAAGCCATGCCAGGCATCGGTTCCATCGCGGTTGATCGGACGGCGGACCTGTTCGGACGACGGCGTCCGGACGGCGCGGTCGGTCTCGAAAAAGCGCAGGGTGGCGTCTTCGAAGTCCAGTCCGCAAGCTGAAATCAGCGCGCGAATTTCCGCCTCCGTATCTTCGATCAGATGCTCATGAATTGTGCGGTGCACAAAACCCGGCAGCGCCGTGTCGAAATGCGTCATCAGGCGGACGTAATCGGCATAATACCGTCCCATGTCGTCAAGCGAATAACTGAAATCCTGACCGCGCGCGAAGTGCTGCTTGAAATTGGAAAAGCCGCACGCCAGCGGATGACGTCTCGCATCGATGACGGTGGCATTGGGCAGGATCAGGCGGATGAAACCGACATGGGCCCAGTTGTTGGGCAGCTTGTCGACGAAGCGCGGCCGGTCGGTCTTGCGATGTATACGGGTGCGGCTGAGATATTCTTCGCCAAGTTCGCGGAACCGTTCGGGGGGAAGGTCGCGCAGCCGGTCTGGATAGTGGCCGCCCCGTCGCGCCAAGGCCGGGATGTCCGGCAATTCCTGGGTGCCTTCGATCTGGCTGTGGCTGGACAGAATCTGTTCAATCAGGGTCGAGCCGGCCCTGGGCATGCCCAGCACGAAGATCGGATCCGCCGCTTCGCATCCCCAGCCCCGGCGCTCAGTGAAGAACTCCGGAGTAAACAGCGCCATGCAGTCGTCGACATAGGTCGTGGTGTCGTCCGCCTTATAGCTGTTGGACCGGCGGCGGATGGCATTGCCTTCTTCGTAGCGCGCGAATGACGCCGCATAGTCCTTGCGATCTTCAAGCGCCTTGCCAAGCGCGAAATCGAGATGGAGCCGGTCGACGTCGGCCAGGTCCGGATCGGCCAGTGCCCGCTCCATGGCGGCGATGTCGGCGTCATCAAAACGCACGACCTTCAGATTGGCCAGGCTCCACCACACTTCGCCGAGGTGCGGCGCAATCTTCAGCGCGCGGCGATAGGCTTTGATGCCGTCGTCGGTGCGGCCTACCGTCTTCAGCGCGTGGGCATAGCTCATCCACACTTTCGGCTGGTTGGGCTGTTCCTTCAGAAGCGCTTCGTAGATGACGATGCCTTCCTCGAACTCGCCGATGCGGCCAAGCGCGGCCGCCTTGAGGTTGGCGGCGCCAAAGGTTTCCGCGTCGACGGCGTTGCCGATTTCCGGGCCGATCAGGCGGTCCAGTTCGGCAATGGCGTCGGCCGGACGGCCCTGGCGGTAGAGGACGGTCGCCAGGTTGGCGCGCGCGGCGCCGAAGCCGGGCGACAGTTCCAGCGCTCGTCGCAACAGGTTTTCGGAGTCGCGCCAGCGGCCGATGCGCGCGGCGACCTCGGCCAGCATGCGGATGGCGGCGACATCGAACGGGTCATCTTTCAAATGCGCCCGCAGCAGCGGTTCGGCGTCACTGATGCGGTTGTCCTGGAGCGCCAGGGCGGCAGTCATCAACCGGGGATTGCGCAGGCCGGCGGCAATGGCGCGGGCGGATCGGGCGTCGGTGGAGTGCGGAGACAGGTCGGCCATGGCTGTTTGTGGCCCGGATGACGGCGATTGTAAATTGCTTCCGCTCTATTCCATTTCGGCGGCGTCGTCCGCAGGCTTCGAGCGGGCGATGTCCGCAATGGCGTCCACCACGTCGCGCAGGTCGTCGTGCCGTTGCGTGTTTTCGGCGCCGGCGATCAGCACGGCGGTGGGACCGGCCTGTCGGACCCGTTGGCGCAACCGGTCGAACAGGCGCTCGGCCAGTTCCTTTTCACCGCTTTCGAACAGCTTCAGCGCCTTGGCGATTGTGGCCTGGGCATCGGCCTCAAGGGCGTCATCGAGATCGTCGGCGATGGGAACGGGCTGGGTACTGGAAGTCATCGAAAGCTTACTCTATGCAATAAGTTGCCGTCGCAGGGCCTGTGCAACAGCCTGGGTGCGGTTGCTGGCGCCGAGTTTCCGTGTCGCCGATTTCAGGTAGGTGTTCACGGTTTCGACGGAATAGGATTCTTCCCGGGCGATCTCTTCGCTGGTCAGCCCGCGAGCGGCGCGGCCGAGACACCGCAGCTCACCGCGCGTCAGGCGCAGCGCGGTGTTCAGCGCGTCGACGATGGGCGCGGCGATTTCGGAATGAAGCGACAGGGCAAAGTGACGGAGAAGCGCGCAATGCTCCTCGGACAAAGGCTTTTCGCTAAGGACCGCGACGGAGCCGAGCGACTTTCCGGCCTGCGAAATAATGATGACGGTCCGCTCCTGGATCGCATACCGGCGCAGCAGATCGAGGACTTCATGACCGTCGCGACGGGCTTCACGGGTCGCGAAGGCTTCGCTGTCCCGGCTGATGAGAACGCCCCGGCGGACCATTGTCATAAGAGGGTCGATCGTGGCCAGGCGACGCGCATAATATTCGGCGATGTAGTCCGGCGGGAAGTCGCTCAGGAGGTGGGTGCCGGTGTCGGGCCCCAGGCCTTCGATATCGAGGCCGGAAATCAGGATGTTACGAAACGGAACAACGCGCCTGATCGACTCGATTGCGGCAAATCCGTCATGTCCCGGCGTAAGCCGGATGGCGTCGAGCGCCTGCATGGTTGCATCGACGGCTTGTCCGGGGGCTATCCTGGTAAAACATTCCATATGACCACTCCCAGAATTGGGATTGTAAGTATCGCTTTCCAAGTTAATTTGAAGTTACATCCGCCTGTCAATTCGTAAGGTAGCAGCGGCTATCATAAGTGACGCGTATATGGGCACGCATGTCGATGACATGCGCCGGGCTGTGGCTTCCTCCCATATATGGGACGGTGTGCGGCCTATCCGAACAGGGTGCTGAGGCCCAGGATTTCCGGCTCTTCGGCGGTTACGCGATAAACGGGGATATCCTTGACGTAGCTGGACACGCGGCCCTTGTCGTAAAACCGCCGCGCGAAGACGTCGTGATCGAACAGGCCGTCCAGCATAGCCAGGTGGCTGCCCGCCAGATAGATGCCGCCGCGCGCTCCCATTGTCAGGGCGAAGTCCGAGGCGACGCTGGCGAAAAGCTCGGTCTGGATGCGGATGGCTTCGAGCGCGCGGGCGTCCTTGCTGTAGGCCAGGGCGAGGATTTCTTCCGGCATCGGGCTGGTGGCTTCGTCACCCGCCATGAGGCACAGACAGTCCCACAGTTCGACGAGCCCTGCCGAGGACACGCCGCGTTCGCACGACACGTGATCGTATTTTTTCATCAGCAGCCTGAGGATCTCGATTTCCTGCGCGGTCC
>CBIHPL010000318.1:0-4779 GCA_966212005.1 uncultured Asticcacaulis sp. | reverse complement strand
GATCTCGGCGCGTCGGACCAGCCATGGGAAGGCGATGCCCCGGCCCTGGTCGGCGCCGACCTCTTGGGTTCGTTCAGCCCGGTCTCGGTCGAAGAGGCGGTCTATAAGTCGAACGGCATCGGCCGACCCGGCGACATGACCTTCCGTCCCTTCTATTCGCAGTATGAACGCCGCACGGCGGTCTATTTCAACCGCTATAACGACGCCGAATGGGCCGAGGCCCAGGTCGCCTATCGCGCCGAACAGGAGCGCCTCAAGAACCTCGCCGCCCGGTCGGTCGACACCATGCACCTGGGTGAGATGCAGCCTGAGCGCGACCATAACCTCCAGACCTTCGGCAACTCCTATCCGGTCGTCTACCGCAACCGCAATGGCCGCGACGCCCGCACGGGCGGCTGGTTCAGCTTCGAGATGAATGTCAGGAAGGAGGGCAAGGACGCCGGCCCTCTGGTGCTTCAGGCGACCTACTGGGGCTCGGAATTCAACCGCAGCTTTACCATCGAGATCGACGGCACGGTCATCGCCCATGAACGCCTGTCGGGCCGTCAGCCCGGTGCGTGGATCGATGTCGACTATCCGATCCCAGAGGCCCTGACCAAGGGCAAGTCCAAGGTCACGGTCAAGTTCAACGCCCAGGAAGGCAAGACAGCCGGTCCGGTCTTCGGCGTCCGCCTGTTCACCGCCGCGGCGACCAAGGCGTGATGATGCGCAGCCTCTATATCGCAGCCCTGCTGCCCCTGCTTGCGGCGTGCGCGACAGCCACGGCGCGGCCTGCGCTGGAAAGCCCCGTTCTGGAAAATCATGCGGTCCATGCGGCGCACAATCCGATCCTGTCGGACGGCGCCGACTACACGACCGATCCGGCGCCGATCGTCGCCGACGGCAAGCTGTATATCCTGACCGGCCGCGACATGGCCGAAGACGGCGTCAACGACTTCATCATGCCGGAATGGCAGATGCTGGCGACTGATGATCCGGCATCGGGCGACTGGACGCACTATCCGCACTTCCTGAAGCCCGACGACGTCTTCAAATGGGCGACACCCGGCCGCGCCTATGCGGCGCAGATTGTTCAGGGTCCGGACAAGCGCTACTACCTCTATGCCCCTGTGATGCAGGAGGGCAGCCCCAACAAGGACGGCTTTGCCATCGGCGTCGCGGTGTCTGATACCCCGACAGGTCCGTGGGTCGATGCCCACCCCAAAGGGCCGGTCGTGTCGCAATCCTATCCGGTGGCGAACACCATCCAGAACATCGATCCGACCGTCATCGTCGACGACGATGGCCGCGTCTACATGTACTGGGGGACCTTCGGCCGGCTCAAGGGCGTCGAACTCGAAAAGGACATGGTGACCTTCAAGGGCAATATTGTCGACGTCAACACCCTGACCGGCTTCTTCGAAGCGCCGTGGATATTCAAGCGCAAGGGTACCTATTACATGGCCTATGCCGGCAACACGGCAGGCCCGACGTCGGAATGCACCCAGGCCGTCTACTATGCCTGCATCGCCTATGGCACGGCCAAGTCGCCGCTCGGCCCCTGGACCTATCGCGGCGTCCTGCTCGATCCGGTGTCGTCGACGACCTCGCACTCCGGAATCGTTCCGTACAAGGACAAATGGTATATCGCCTACCACACGGCCGATGCGAAGGACGGCGGCCACTTCCGCCGCAGCGTTGCCGTCGATGAGGTGCTGTGGGACGACAGCGTGTCTCCCGCCGCCATCAAAAAGGTGGTGACGACGCCGGCCAAACCGGCCACGACGGCGCCGCAACGCAACGCCGCGCCTGCCGCCACAGCCGCGTCGTCCAACGAACCTGTGCCGGTGCAGTATTGGCTGGGCGCACTGAAGGATGGCAAGGTCCGCACGGCGCCATTGCCGCCCGACTACTGGGGCAGCTGGACCGGCAACCATCCGAAGCAGCAATGGATCGAATATCGTTGGGATGAGCCTGTCACCCTCAACGGTTCGCGCATCTGGTTCTTTGCCGATCAGCCCGTCGGTTCCGGCGTCGGTGTCGCCCCGCCCAAGGCCTGGCATCTGGAATACTGGACAGGCTCAAGCTGGGCCGCCGTCAAGGCTGAGGGCGCTTATGGCAATGCGCCGGAGACGTTCACCGACGTGTCGTTTGCACCCGTCACGACCCGCTGCCTGCGCGCCGTCCTCGATGCCTCGACCGACGGCAAGACTTTCGCCGCATTTGGCGTTCAGGAATGGGAAGCCCTGACGCCGGACGCAAAACCTGTATCGGTCCGGCCGATGCGCGCAGCCGCCGCTGCGTCTTGTAAATAAGAAAAGACTCTGGAGAGAGACCTGACATGACCCGACGCCCTTTTACCGGCCACGCCTGCGTGTCCGAAGCCTGTAACTGTGGCGTCGATCGCCGTTCGGTCGTGGCCGGCCTTACGGGCGCCGCTGCCGCCATGGCGTTTGCCACCTGGTCGGCGCCGTCGTGGGCTGAAGGTACAAAGCCGGTCAACCTCGCCAAGGTCGCCACACCTTCGACCTCCTACAATTCCGGCGACACGCGCGTCATCGCGCTCAATGACGGCAGCGTCCCGCGCGATTCCAACGATACCGAAAAGGGCATGTACGGCAATTGGCCGAAGACCGGCACCGAGTGGGTGCAGTACGACTGGAGCCAGCCGGTCACGACCAACAAGATTGATCTCTATTTCTGGGTCGACGGCCAGGGCGTCGGCCTGCCGAAGTCCTATCGTCTGCTCTACTGGGACGGCAAGGCCTTCGTACCGGTCAAGAATGCCAAGGGCTTGGGCCTCGGCAAGGATGCGTTTTTCACCACCACCTTTGATCCGGTGACGACCGACAAGCTCAGACTCGAAATCGTTTCGGACGGCACGCTGTCGACCGGCCTGCTGGAATGGCAGACGTGGAGCCATGGCCCGGTGCCGGCTTTTGCGCCCGCCGTCGTCGCCGGCGTCGATCGCATCGTCGTCATGGGCGGCAAGACCTACCTTTCCGGCAAGGCCGAATGGCTGACCGAAGGTGGTGATTCCGGCGTATTGTGGCGTAAAGTTTCCGGCCCCGGCACGGTGACCTTTGCGGACGCGCTGTCGGCCAACACGACCGCGACCGTATCGGTCCCCGGTGACTACATCCTGGAACTGACAGCGCACGCCGGCGGCAAGGTCAACAGCTCCAAGCTGCGCCTGCGCGCGACCGAGGCGCCGCCGGCCAAGCGGCTCGACGTCGTCTATACCCGCAAATATTCGATCGACAATCCGCTTTGGACCGCGCGCGCCCGTTCGCTGATCGTCAACTGGATTCCGCACGTCGTCGACTATTGCGAACGCACGGATCTCAAGATCGGTAATGGTGGCATCGACAACTTCATCGAGGCGGCCAAGAAGAACCGCGGCGAACCGCACGGCGCGCACAAGGGCTATGTCTTCTCCAATGCCTGGGTGCTGCAGAACGTCGAGGCCATGTGTATCGCCCTGATGGTCGACCCGCAGGGCGACAACGAGATGATCGCCGCGCAGGACAAGATGCGCGAAACCATCGATCGCTGGATTCCGATCATCCTGGCGGCGCAGGAGCCGGACGGCTACCTGCAAACCGCCAAGACGCTGGCAGCGCCCGGTGCCTGGGACGAGCGCTGGGACCCGGCGCACCGCGCCGACCACGAAGGCTATATCGCCGGCTATTTCATCGAGTCGGCTATCAACCACTACACCCTGACCAATGGCCAGGACCTGCGCCTTTATAACGGCGCCAAGAAACTGGCCGATTGCTGGGTCGCCAATATCGGACCTGGCAAGAAGGACTGGTACGACGGCCACCAGGAGATGGAGCAGGCGCTGGTGCGCTTCGGCCGCTTCGTCAACGATGTCGAAGGCGGGGGCAGGGGCGATGCCTATGTTTCGTTGGCCCGCTTCCTGCTGGAATCGCGTCGGGGCGGCCAGGAATACGACCAGAGCCATCTGCCGCCGGAGCAGCAATACGAAGCCGTGGGTCACGCCGTGCGTGCCGTCTATTCCTATTCGGCCATGGCCGATATCGCCGCCGAAACCGGCGACAAGGATTATCAGAGCGCGGTCATGTCGCTGTGGGACAACATGGTCAACCGCAAGTACTATATCACCGGCGGCATCGGCAGCGGCGAGACCTCCGAAGGCTTCGGCCCGGACTACTCCTTGCGCAATGGCGCCTATTGCGAATCCTGCTCCAGCGCCGGCCTGATCTTCTTCCAGTACAAGCTGAACCTGGCCTATCACGACGCGAAGTTCGCCGACCTGTACGAGCAGACCATGTACAATGCACTGTTGGGTTCGGTGGATCTGGAAGGCAAGAGCTTCTGTTACACCAATCCGCTGGTGAACACCGAACGCACCCTGTGGCACGTCTGTCCGTGCTGCGTCGCCAACATCCCGCGCACCCTGTTGATGCTCCCGACCTGGACCTATGCCAAGGACTCCGAAGGTCTTTACGTCAACCTGTTCGTCGGCTCGACCATCACCGTTGATAAGGTTGCAGGCACCGATGTCGAGATGGTCCAGCAGACGCGCTATCCGTGGGATGGCGCCGTCGCCATCACCGTCAACCCGAAACAGAGCAGGACCTTTACCGTCCGTGTACGGATTCCCGACCGGACGACCAGCGAGCTTTATGAACTGACGCCTGTCGTCAAGGGCGTGAAGGCGCTGAAAGTCAACGGCAAGCCGGTTCAGGCCAAGATCGAAAAGGGCTATGCCGTCATCACCCGGCAATGGCAGAAGGGCGATAAGATCGAACTCGACCTGCCGCTGGCCGTGCA
>CBIHPL010000317.1:0-4786 GCA_966212005.1 uncultured Asticcacaulis sp. | reverse complement strand
GGTCGTACTGTTCCCACAGCCAGCGCTTCGAGGCCTGGTCGGGGCAGGAAATGACTTTCAGCAGGGCGTCGTTAAGGTCATGCGCCGGCACATTGGCGGCGTCCAGTTCGGGCTCCTGAGCGGGCTCGACCCACGGGCGGTCGTAGAGCGGTGCGTCGTCCGACAGCGGGCCGAGCGGCAGATCGCAGACGACTTCGCCCTTGTGCATCAGGACGATATGGCCCGACGTATTGGTTTCACCGATGACGGCGGCGTCGAGGCCCCACTTTGCAAAGATGCGGTAGCCGTCGTTTTCGCGGCCGGGCTTCAGAATGGCCAGCATGCGCTCCTGAGATTCCGACAGCATCATCTCATAGGCGGTCATGCCGGTTTCGCGCTGCGGCACCTTGTCGAGGTCGAGCGTGATGCCGAGCCCGCCCTTGCCGGCCATTTCGACCGACGAGGAGGTGAGGCCCGCGGCGCCCATGTCCTGGATAGCGGCGACCGCGCCGGACGCCATCAGCTCCAGCGTCGCTTCGATGAGCAGTTTTTCGGCAAAGGGGTCGCCAACCTGGACGGTCGGACGTTTTTCTTCGGAATCTTCCGAGAATTCTGCCGATGACATGGTTGCGCCGTGGATGCCGTCGCGGCCGGTCTTGGAACCGAAATAGACGACGGGCAGGCCGGGCTCGGGCGCCGCGGAATAGAAGATCTTGTCGGCATCGGCCAGGCCGACGCACATGGCGTTGACCAGGATGTTGCCGTTATAACCGCTGTGGAAGTTGGTCTCACCGGCGACGGTCGGCACGCCGACGCAGTTGCCATAGCCACCGATCCCCGCGACGACGCCTTCGACAAGGCGGCGGGTCTTGGGGTGCGACGGATCGCCGAAGCGGAGCGCATTGAGCAGGGCCACCGGGCGCGCGCCCATGGTGAAGACGTCGCGCATGATGCCGCCGACGCCCGTGGCCGCGCCCTGATAGGGCTCGATATAGGACGGGTGGTTATGCGACTCCATCTTGAAGATGCAGGCCTGGCCGTCGTCGATGTCGATGACGCCGGCGTTTTCGCCCGGGCCGCAGATGACGCGCGGGCCGGTCACCGGGAACTTGCGCAGGTGCATGCGCGAAGATTTGTAAGAGCAGTGCTCCGACCACATGACGCTGAAGACGCCCAGTTCGACGTCGTTGGGCTCGCGGCCGAGGCGGTCGAGAATGACCTGATACTCATCGGACTTCAGGCCATATTCTGCGGCCTTTTGGGCCATGGTTTTTTGCGCGGAGGCGGTGCTTGTGCTCATGCGCGCGCATGTAGCGGATTCAGCCCGGCGTGTCAGCCGAAAATGCACCCCTTACTGCGCGATTTGAAATTGAATCATCAGCTCCTGGCTTCTCCCGGCGGTACTCGACTGCTGATAGCTGGACACGCGCAGTAGCGGCTCACCGCCAGGTTGCTCGTCCGGCTGGTTGCGCAAACGTCCCAGCTCAGGCGCTGCGGCGATCAGCGCATCGTGGAACGCCACCGATCTTTGCAGCGCCAGTGCCGCGGCCGCCCGGCCTTCTGCGGTGAAGGCATCGAAGCTGGCATTGATCTGGATATTGACCGCCGCCATGCGCGCGGCGTTCGCGCAGGCACCCGACGGTGCGACCCCATAGCCGTAGCATGGCAGTTGCGCGCGCAAGGTCCGGGCGACCTGCGCTACCGCCGCCCGGCCTTCGGCGGTAAGGTTCGTGCTGTCGCCGGCAAAAATCCGGTCGGCGGGAAAAACCAGAACCGCATCGTCAATGCCCACCCTGGCCGGCAGCGAACTGCCGCGCATGTCGCTGTCGATGGCGCTCATCAGGGCGGCGCGGTCGGCGGAGGCGATCTGGCCCTTGCGGTCGGTCGGTTCTGAAGGGGCTGGTGTGTCCCCGGTATAGGCAAAGCAACGGCGGGTTTCGCCCGCGCCGGGATCGCCGAACAGGCTGCCCGGCAAACACACGACATGGGCCCGACGGTCGATTTCGGCCTGAACCGTTTCCGGGCTGAGCGCGTTCGCCGTCTGCAGCAAGGCCGTCGTCTGTGCGTCCTTGGCGCCGGTCAGCGACGCCGTCGTCTTCTTGTACTGAAGCGCGAAGAAGCACAGCATGATGATGAAGATGAACAGCACGCCCACCATCATGTCGGTCATGGCGATGTAGTCGCTTTCGGCTTCGGGCTCATCCGACCTGCCACGCGCAGGCGTCCGGCGCAGGCGAAGGCTCATGACCCGCGCGCCTTTAGCGCCGTTTCGATGCGGCTGAGCGCAACCAACTGTTCCAGCAGAGCCTTTTCCGGCGGCATGAAGACGACAGCGGCATCGAGCTGCGCGAACAACTGCCTTGCGCCCTGGTCTATGCGGCGCCGCCAGTTGCGTGCCGTGATGCGCAAAAGAATCGATCCTGCGACGCCCGCGATTGAGGTCCAGAACTTGGTTGCCGCCACGCCCAGCAGCCCCAGAAGCGCGCCTTCGGCGACGGCTCCGCGGCCGATCGTAGCCGTTGCTTCGCTGAGCGCGGCGACAATCCCCAGGAAGGTCACGACCAGGCCGGTGGCGACAAGGATATTGGCCCACCATTCAAGTGTGCGTGCCGGTTCGTCGAGATGCGTAAAGGCCTCCGCGGCGTGGACGGAGGTCGCGTAGCGGCCATCGGGTTGAAGGGTCAGCAGGCTGCGGTAGTGCGCCCATCCGGTAATGAGGTCAGCGACGTCGCTGGTTGAAAAGACGCGGTCGACTTCGGAGAACTGATTGTCGTCGAGGCGGCGCAGATTGAGCGCCGACAAGCGGTTCCAGCGGTCGTTGAGCGCGTTTCGCAAGGGGCGGAATTCCAGCCATCCTCCCCGGACGATCAACCCGACCGCAAAGGCGAGAAGCGCGCCCGCGAGCCATAGCGCCACGCCGGGCGCGGAGAAAAGTCGGACGACACGCGACGTTACCGGATCCTGCATTCAGCCTAACCGAATCTTGCCTCGTGACCGCCCCGGACAGAGGCGTGCAGTCGTGACGGGCAATTATGGAATTATTGCGGCGCGATCAGGGTTTTTCGCTGGTGCGTAATCGGATCAGCTCTTGTCGTAGATGAACGGGAAGGTGGGGCGGTCCGTCGCCATGCAGCCTGTATCGACATTTGGATCGGCGGTCTCAAGGAATTGCGCGACCATGGCCTTGGCGCAATCACTGCCCTGGATGGTGTGCATCCGGTTCTTGAACATGTAGTTCCTGCCGTGGCCGAGACGGGAGACCACCTGCTCCGACAGTTCGGCCGGACAGCCGGCGTCGATGTCGGCCGACAGCATGAGCGTCGGTATGGCGCTGGTCAGAGGTTGGTTTTCCACGGCCGCGCCCTTGCCCACCTTAAAGCCTTCGCAGGCGCCGAAGAAACGCACGGTGTCACGTGCGACCGCTTCGGCGATGGGATCGGCGCTGTTCAGCGCGGACGTGACGGCCGCCGGCGATTCGAAGGCGAACTCCTCATTGCACAGCGTCGTCAGGAACTGACCTTCGGAATAACCCGCATATGCATTTTTGAATTCGATCAGGTTTGTATAGTCGCCCTT
This sequence comes from uncultured Asticcacaulis sp., assembly GCA_966212005.1. Classification (GTDB taxonomy): domain Bacteria; phylum Pseudomonadota; class Alphaproteobacteria; order Caulobacterales; family Caulobacteraceae; genus Asticcacaulis. The sequence goes on along the minus strand of CBIHPL010000317.1, from coordinate 1,231 downwards.
GAGCAGGCCATCGAGCAGCATGGGCAGGCTGCGGGCGCCCCGGTCGCTGTAGATGGTCTCGAGCAGGAAGGCACCCACCTCGTCAGCCGTATGCGTCTGGCCGTCCCTGGTCACAGGTGTCTTGAGCCATTCGGCCATCCGGACATCGAGACGGCGCTCCAAATCGGGATATTTTTCATTGCAGGTCGCGTCGGCGGCGCAATAGCCCAGGATCTGGCGGACCTCACGCGACACCAGGCCAGGCAGGGGAGCTGTGGCGTTGGCCTCCGGCGGCCACGTGGAATTGAGTACGACGGCGCGCAGGCCTTCCGGATTGTGCTGCATGACCGCCATGGCGACACGCGTGCCGTAGGATCCGCCATAGAGGTTGTAGGTGGTGACGCCCAGGGCCTTGCGCAGGTCGCGGATGTCCCTGACGATGACGGCGGAATTATACTGGCTGAGGTCGATGCCTTCGGCGGTCCACTTTTTTCCGCAGTCCTGGAGCATTTTCACGCCGGCGTCGCTTGTCACCCCCGCGTCCGACAGGGGGGCGGTCCCACAGTCGAGCGATGGTGTCGACTTTCCGGTGCCGCGATGATCGAAGAAAATCCAGTCGCGGTCAGGGGTAATCACGCTGGGCGTGCGGGCCAGGCGCCGGGGCAGGCCCTCGACAACACTGCCGCCCGGGCCCCCGTGCAGGAAGATGACGGGATCAGCCTTCTTGTTGGCGGCGGTGGCGCGGACGATGACGACGGGCAGGGTGACGGTGCGGCCGTTATTGGCGCCGCGTGTTTCCTCGACGACCAGCTTGCCGCATTCGGCGTTTTTCAGGTCTGCTGGGCAGGCTTCCTTATGGAAACCGAGGTCTGATGTATCCGGAGCCTTGTCCTTTTTCGTACACCCCGCCACGGCCAGGGTTGCGATGACAGCCAATCCGATACGACGCCACATGGAAAACATCCCGAAACTAATGTTCCGGGATGCTTTCATTGTTAACGATCAAAGTCAATCAGCTCAGGCCGACTGCAGGGCGCCTACCAGGCTATGGAACATCGGCGCACCGTCGGCGGATCCCAGCGCCGGCTCGAAGGCGCGGTCCGGATGCGGCATCATGCCAAGGACGTTGCCCGCCTTGTTGACGATGCCGGCGATGCCGTTGAGGGACCCGTTAGGATTTTCGACATAGCGGAAAACGACCTGGTCGTTGTCCTCAATGCCTTTCAGCGTGTCGGGATCGGCGAAGAAGTTG
>CBIHPL010000316.1:0-4798 GCA_966212005.1 uncultured Asticcacaulis sp. | reverse complement strand
AACACGCCAACTTCGCCGGCACTTCGGCGCTGGGCGGCGTGCTGGCGCTGGCCGGCGACGACCACTCGTGTAAGTCCTCCACCCTGGCCAACCAGTCGGAATTCGCTTTTGCCGACGCCGAAATGCCGTCTCTGGTGCCGTCGACCATCGATGAGGTGCTGGAATTCGGCATGAAGGGCATCGAGATGTCCCGCTTTAGCGGCTGCTGGGTCGGCGTCAAGACGATCGCCGACCTGATGGACGCCTCGACCTCAGCCCATATCGATCCCGATCGCTATGCCGCGCTGACGCCCGATTTCGACCTGCCCGAAGGCGGTTTGAGCATCCGCCTTGGCGACACCCCCGAAGCCAAGGAAATCCGCCACCGCCATTTCCGCCTGCCGGCGGCGCAGGCCTTCGCGCGCGCCAATGGCCTCGATCCGATCGTTCGCGACAGCAAGTCCCCGCGTTTCGGCATCGCGGCCAGCGGCAAGGGCTATCTGCACGTGTTGGACGCGCTGCGCCTGCTTGAAATCTCAGATGCCGAGGCCGCCGCTCTGGGCCTGCGCATCTGGAAGGTCGGCATGGCGTGGCCGCTCGATCCCGTTATGGCGCGGACCTTCGCCATGGGGCTTGAAACCGTCCTGGTCGTCGAAGAGCGCCGCGCCCTGATCGAGCCGCAACTGCGCGACGTCCTTTACAACCTGCCCAATCGCCCGCAGGTCCTGGGCAAGACCGGCCGCGACGGCCGTCCGCTGGTCCGTGACGTCATGGATCTCGACACGGCGCATGTCGCCAACGCGCTGTTCGACGTGTTACCCGAAGCGCTGCGGACGCCCGCGCGCCAAGCCATCGTCGATCGCCTGCACGCCTCCGTCGATAGCCGCGACAATGTCGTCCAGCTCCATACGCGTAAACCCTTCTACTGCGCGGGCTGTCCGCACAATACCTCTACGACCGTGCCTGACGGCAGCCGTGCCACGGCGGGCATCGGCTGTCACTACATGGTCCAGTTCATGCCGGCGCGCCATTCGGAAGTCTGCACCCACATGGGCGGCGAGGGCGTCACCTGGGTCGGCCAGGCGCCATTCACCGACGAGCCGCACATCTTCGCCAATCTCGGGGACGGCACCTATTTCCATTCGGGCCTGCTGGCGATCCGTCAGTCGATCGCGGCCGGCGTCAACATCACCTACAAGATCCTTTACAACGACGCCGTCGCCATGACCGGCGGCCAGCACGTCGATGGCCAGCTGCATCCGGTCACGGTCGCGCAGCAGGTCGCGGCCGAAGGTATCCAGCACATCGTCATGGTGTCGGACGATCCCGATCGCTGGCGCGGCCACCCAAACATGCCGCCGCGCGTCAGCTTCTATCATCGCGACGACATCGAAACCGCCGAAGCGGAGCTCAAGGCTATCCCGGGCACCACCGTGCTGATCTACGATCAGATGTGCGCCACCGAACTGCGCCGCCGCCGCAAGCGCGGGCTGGAACCGAAGGCCAAGGAACGCATCTTCATCAACAGCGCCGTCTGCGAAGGCTGCGGTGACTGTTCGGTCAAGTCGAACTGCATCGCCGTTGGCCCGAAGGAAACCGAGCTTGGCCGCAAGCGCGAGATCGATCAGTCGGCGTGCAATGTCGATACGTCGTGCGTCAAAGGCTTTTGCCCCAGCTTCGTCTCGCTGGAAGGCGCGAAGTTGAGAAAAGCCGCGCCCGATGCCGTCGATCACCTGATCGCCGACCTGCCCGAGATCACACCGCCGGCGCTGACAGACGCGCCATTCAACGTGCTTCTGACCGGCATCGGCGGCCTGGGCGTTACGTCCTTGAGCGCCATGTTTGGCATGGCCGCCCATCTCGACGAGGCCGAAGTGCTGTGCGTCGACCAGATCGGCCTGGCGCAGCGCGGCGGCGCCGTCGATGCCCATGTCCGCCTGGCGAAGGCCGGGACCATGCTGCCGGGCGGGCGCATCCCGCTGGGCGAGGCCGATGTGCTCATTGCCGCCGACATGGTTACGGCGCATGGCAAGTCGAGCCTGCCCCTGCTGTCGGCCGATCGCACGCGCGGCCTGCTCGACAATCGCCTGACGCCGACGGCCGAGTTTACCCAGGACACCGAAACCGTCTTCGATACGCTCAGCATGATGCGCAAGGTCAAGGCGGCCGTAAAATCGCTCGATAGTTTTGACGCCGCGGGACTGGCGCGCAAATATCTCGGCGATGCCGTCTACGCCTTGATGATCATGTGGGGCGCGGCGTGGCAATCGGGCCTTCTGCCCCTGTCGCGCCAGGCTATCGAAGGGGCCATCGCACTGAATGGCGCGGAAGTTACAGCCAATCAGCGCGCCTTCGCTATCGGGCGCGCCTGCGCTGCTGGGCGTCTGGACAAACCGGAAACGCCGTCTGCGGCTTTCGATCTCGACGCCTTTGTCAAGGCGCGCGCCGCCGACTTGGCCGCCTATCAGAACGCACGGTATGCCGCCCGATACCAGCATCTCGTCGAAACCGCTCGCGTCGCTGAAGCGCAGTACGGCAGTTTGCGCCTGACCGAAGCCGTGGCGCGCGGGGCCTATAAACTGATGGCCTATAAGGACGAATACGAAGTCGCGCGGTTGTACAGCGACCCGGCTTTCAAGGCGGCGCTGGCCGATCAGTTCGAGGACACCAAGGCGATCCACGTCTTCCTGGCACCGCCACTGCTCGGTGAAAAGGACATCCATGGCCACGCGAAAAAGCGGAAGTTCGGCCCATGGGTCTTCCAGCTTTTCAATGTGCTGAAGTCGCTGAAGGGCCTTCGCGGCACCGCGCTCGACCTGTTCGGCTACACGGCGGAACGCCGTGCCGAACGCCGGCTGGTCGAGGACTATTTCACCCTGATCGGCCGTCTGGCGCGTGAACTGACGCCCGGCAATCTCGACCTCGCTGTGACCCTGGCCAATCTGCCCCAGGACATCCGTGGCTTTGGTCACGTCAAGGCGGCCAATATGGACAAGGTCGCTTTACGCCAGGCCGAACTTCTCACCCGTTTCGAAGCCGCGATCCACCGGCCCGAACCCGCAAGCGCCGCACCAGCAAAGGGCCGCGCCATACTCTTCGACAGAACCAAGGAACGCCTCCATGTTTGATCATCGCGACTTCGACAGCCACGAAAAGGTAATGATGGTGGAGGACGAAGACTCGGGGCTGCGCGCCATCATCGCCGTCCACTCGACCGCACTGGGCGCAGCTGCCGGCGGTTGCCGGCTTTGGAGCTATGACAGCAGCGCCGCGGCCCTGTCGGATGCGCTGCGTCTGTCGCGCGGCATGTCGTTCAAGAACGCGATGGCCAATCTGCCCATGGGGGGCGGCAAGGGCGTGATTCTCGGACCTGTCGCGGCGGACCGGCGCGTCGCCGTCATGCAGGCCTTTGGTCGGGCGGTGAACAGCCTGAACGGCCAATACATCACCGCCGAAGATGTCGGAGTCGGCGTGGCCGACATGGAGATTGTCGCGACGCAAACCAGGTTCGTCAGCGGACTGTCGGCGGCGGTCGGCAAGTCGGGCGGCGACCCGTCACCCTACACGGCGCGTGGCGTTCGCGTCGGCATCGAAGCGGCCGTTCGTGCCAGACTGAATCGTCCGGAAGTGGCGGGCCTCAGGGTCGCGGTCCAGGGGCTCGGCCATGTCGGCATGTATCTTTGTGAGGAGTTGTTCAATCTCGGCGCCACTCTGGTCGTCGCCGACATCAACCCTGCGCGCGTCGCCGAAGCGCAAAGCCGCTTTGGCGCGTTAGGCGTCGGTATCGACGATATCCTGACAGAGGATGTCGATGTCGTGGCGCCGTGCGCCCTTGGCGGCACAATATCCGAGTATGCGGCGCGTTACATCCGTGCTGGTATTGTCGCGGGCGCGGCCAACAACCAACTCGCAACCCCGGAAGCGGGCCGGATTCTGGCTGAACGCGGCATCCTTTATGCGCCGGACTACGTCATCAATGCCGGCGGCATCATCATGGTCAACGGCGAAATTACCGGCAACAACGATAAGGCGGTGGTGACGGCGGCGGTTGACGCCATCGGTCCGCGCCTCGACGAAATCTTCGCCCGCTCGAAAAGCGAAAATGTGATCACAAATGAGGTTGCCGACGCCATGGCGAAGGCTAAACTCCGCGCCGCGAAACAAAGGGCGCGCGGAAAAGTCGCCGCCTGAGGCTGAAAAGGCGAGGGCGATGCGCGATATCCACCACTTCCTGAGCGGCAAGTCCGTGCCGGGCACATCCGGCCGGTTCGGCGACGTCTATGACCCGAACACCGGGAAGATGCAGGCGCGTGTCGCCCTGGCATCAAGCGCCGAGGTTGACCTGGCCGTCCAGCAGGCGGCGAAGGCGCAAATCGGCTGGGCGCAGATGAACCCGCAACGCCGCGCGCGCGTCATGTTCGCCTTCAAGGACCTGATCGAAGCCCATATGGACGAACTGGTGCACCTCCTCTCGTCCGAACACGGCAAGGTCATCGCCGACTCAAAAGGCGATATCCAGCGCGGGCTCGAGGTTGTGGAGTTCGCCTGCGGCATCCCGCACCTGCTGAAAGGCGACTACACCGAAGGCGCCGGGCCCGGTATCGACGTCTATTCGATGCGCCAGCCTCTGGGCGTCGTTGCCGGCATTACGCCGTTCAACTTCCCGGCCATGATCCCGCTGTGGATGGCGGCGGTGGCGCTGGCCTGCGGCAATGCCTTTGTCCTCAAACCTTCCGAAAAAGACCCGTCCGTGCCGGTGCGCCTTGGCGAACTGCTGCTCGAAGCCGGCCTGCCAGAAGGCGTTTTCCAGGTCATCCAC
>CBIHPL010000315.1:0-4800 GCA_966212005.1 uncultured Asticcacaulis sp. | reverse complement strand
CGATGGTGTTGCAAATCGGCCAGTAATCCCGAAAAGCGCCAAACGCTTTTGCAATTCATTCGCAATGCGCTTGACAAGAGCGATCGATGGCGTAAATGCGACGCATTCTTAAATTGGCGACTGTGTGTGCGCCACCTGAAAAAGGCAGTCCTCCCCATGTCCAAGCCTGCGATCTCAAAGATCATTCTTCGCGCTTCCGCATCCGCCCTGGCCCTGATCGGCCTTGCCTGCGCCCTACCCGCCGCGGCCGAAGACGCCGCGGCGCCTGAGGAAGGCAAGGAGGTCATCGTGCTGGGCAAGCGCGTCATCCGAGAATCGGCCGGCGCCACCGGCCTCGACCTCTCGCTGCGGGAAACACCGCAGTCGGTGACGGTCGTCACGGCGCATCAGATCGAGCAGTTCGCGCTGACCGACGCCAACCAGCTTCTGGCCACCCTGCCCGGCATCAACGTCGAGTCGGTCGAAACCGACCGCACCTATTACAATTCGCGTGGCTTCGACATCATCAACTTCCAGGTCGACGGCGTCGGCCAGCCGCTCGACTGGGGCCTGCAGACCGGCGCGCTGGACGTCGCCATCTTCGACCGGATCGAAGCGGTGCGCGGCGCCAACGGCATGATGACGGGCATCGGCAATCCATCGGCGACCATCAACTATATCCGCAAGCGCCCGACCAGGGACTTCCGCGCCAGCGCCTCGGCCAGCTACGGCTCGTGGGACAATCTGCGCCTGACCGGCGACCTTTCGGGTCCGCTGAACGCCGACGGCACCGTCTCCGGCCGCGTTGTCTATGCCCGCACGGATACGGACAGCTATCTCGATTACTACCATGTCGACCGCGACGTCTATTACGGCGTCCTGTCGTGGGACATCACACCGAACCTGAACGCCACCGCCGGCTATACCCAGCAGGACAACCTGGCCGATGGCAACAACTGGGGCGCCCTGCCGCTCGTCTGGTCGGACGGCGCGCCGATCGACTATGACGTCTCGGCGTCTACCGGCGCCCCCTGGACCTACTGGGATACGCACAACCGGATCGCCTTTGCCGAGCTGTCGTATGAATTCGACAGCGGCTGGACGGTCAAGGGCGTCTTCACGCACCGCGACTATGACGACGAGGCCAAGCTGTTATATGCCTACGGCAATCCGGACAGGACGACGGGTCTCGGCGTCGGCGGCATGAGCGGCATGTATCCGTCCGAGCTGACGCAGGACATGTTCGACATCATCGCCAACGGCAAGGTCAGCCTGTTCGGACGCGAGCACCAGGTCGTGGCGGGCTTCAACACGTCGAAGAGCAACAGCCACAAGTGGGAAGCCTTCGCCAACCTCTTCGATTACCCCGCCTATCAGGGCACGACGGTCGTCGCCCCGGCCGAGCCCGCCTACCCTGATCCTTACCTGGCTGAAGAAATCGAGGACAAGCTGTCGCGTGCATACGCCGCCGTCCACATCAACTTCAGCGACCGCTTCAAGGGCATTCTGGGCGTCAACGCCATCGACCTGAAAACGACCGGCTTCTCGTACGGGGTGGCTCAGAATCGCGACGAACAAAAGGTCAGCCCCTATGTCGGCGCCGTCTACGACCTGAACGCCAACCTGTCGCTGTACGCCAGCTACAGCGACATCTTCGACCCACAGTCGGAAAGCGACATTACGCGCACCCGTCTGGACGCCGCCGAAGGCAAGAGCTTCGAGGCCGGCCTGAAGTCGGAATGGCTGGACCGCCGCCTGTATGCGACGGCAGCGGTGTTCAAGTCGGAACAGTATAACCTGGCTGAGTACGCCGGCTATATCCCGGGCACGCTCGACAACTACTATGTCGGCGTCGATACCTTCGTCGAAGGCTACGAGTTCGAAGTCGCCGGCAGGATTACGCCGCAATGGACCGTCAACGGCGGCTGGACCGACCTGTCGATCAAGGACAAGGACGGCAGTGATGCCCGCACCTACGTGCCGCGCAGGACGCTGAAGATCTCAACCAGCTACACCCTGCCTTACCGCGACGCGCGCCTGGGCGCCGCCTTCCGCTGGCAGGGCGAAACCTCGACCGCGGACCTGGGAACGACGGTCACGCAGGAGGCCCATTCGGTCATCGACCTCAACGCCAGCTTCAGGCTGATCGACGGCCTGCGCGCCTCGCTCAACATCAAGAACGCCTTTGATGAAAAGTACTTCGCCAGCCTGATGTGGACCCAGGCCTTCTACGCGCCGCCGCGCAGCCTGATGGTCACACTGGACTACGACTTCTAAGAGGCCCGTCACTGAAAATAAAAAGGGCACCGGGCGGATCGCCCGGTGCCCTTTTTTGTTCGAGCGACAGAAGGCCTCACTCCTTATACGGAACCGGTCTCTTTCACGGTATTCAATAGCCCGTCGGACATCGTAAACAGCATCCGCATGACCGGCCTGAGCTCGGCCAGCAGCGCCTTGCGGTCGATGTCCGGATGGCAGATGGCGCGGATCATCATGCCGTCGAACAGCATGCCGATGATCTCGCCACGCATGTCCATCTCGACGCCCTCGCTGCCGGGATTGAGACGGCGGCATAAGGAGCGGCCAAGTTCGCGTTCCTGGACGTCGGCGGCCTGGACGATGGCGGCGACGCGCGGATTGCGCCCGGCCTCGGCCAGCACTTCCAGCGCCATAGCGGCGTTTCCACACATATATTTGTGCTCGACGGCGTGCTCCAGAACCTCGAGCACAGTATCCAGCAGCTTGTCGTCGGGCGTGGCTTCCCACTCGGCGAACTTGGCGCGCATCTCAGCCAGGTCGTTGGCGACGATGGCTTCGATGATCGCCTCCTTGTTGGCGAAGTAGCGGTAGATGACGCCGACGCTCATCTTCGCCTCCGCCGCAATGTCGGCCATGCTGGCGCCATGAAAGCCCGCCTTGCGGACACAGCGCAGGGTCGCGTCGAGGATCTGTTGCTGCCGGATTTCACGGTTTTGGCGGGGTTTCGACCCTGTGGCCGGGATCGGGGATTCGGTCATGCTGTACGCGGAAATCCTTTGCACAAAAGGCAGTAAACGATTTTTAATGTTATGGTCCGATTGACATACACCAAAAAGCCGCATATTGCCAGAAATGAGAATGATCGTTCATTCACATTCGCATCATCACTTCTTGCTGACACATTCTGGCAAGGGTTGCGGCGCACAATAGTTCCATTACCCTGCGTAAAGCAAAAATCTGCTTATCCGGAGCACCCGCATGAGATCGCCCTTTTTGCCCCTGAAGCTTGCCGCAACGGCTGCGCTGGCGCTCAGTCTTGGTCTTGCCGCCTGCGGCAAGAAACCTGAAGGCGGCATGCCCCAGGGAATGGCTGCGGAGGTCGGCGTGGTGACCGTCCAGCCCGAAGCCGTCAACCTGACGACCGTCCTGTCGGGCCGGACCTCGGCTTACCTGGTCTCGGACGTCCGTCCGCAGGTGTCCGGCATCGTCAAGCAGCGCCTGTTCACCGAAGGCGGTTTCGTCCAGCAGGGCCAGTCCCTCTACCAGATCGACGCAGCGCCCTTCCAGGCAGCGGTCTCAAGCGCCCAGGCGCAGGTATCGCAGGCCAAGGCGGCCGTGACCTCGGCCCGCCTGCGCGCCCAGCGCTATGCCGAGCTGGTCAAGACCAGCGCGGTGTCGAAACAGGAAAACGACGACGCCCAGGCTGCCCTGCAACAGGCGGAGGCCCAGCAGGAAGCGGCGCAGGCCGCACTTCAGACGGCGCAGATCAACCTCGGCTACACGCGCGTGACCGCGCCGATCTCGGGCCGCGTCGGCAAGTCGTCGGTGACACCGGGCGCACTCGTCACGGCGGCGCAGCCCACCGAACTGACCAAGATCCAGAACACCAGCCAGATCTATCTCGACATCAACCAGTCCGCCACCGACCTGATGAATCTCAAGCGCGCCTCGGCCAATGGTGAAATCAGCCAGCCGGGCACGGCGGAGGTCGAGCTTATCCTCGAGGACGGCACCGTCCATCCGGTCAAGGGCCGCCTGCAGTTCTCGGACGTCTCGGTCGATGAGGCAACGGGCACGGTAACGCTGCGCGCCCTCTTCCCGAACCCCGACGGCACGCTGCTGCCCGGCATGTACGCCAAGGCGCGCGTCGTTTCCGGCGTCGTCGGCAACGGCATACTGGTGCCGCAGCCGGCCGTGACCCGCGACCCCAAGGGCAATGCCATGGTCATGGTCGTGTCCAAGGACAACAAGGCGCAACCCCGCCCCATCAAGGCAACCCAGACGGTCGGCGACAAGTGGCTGGTGACCGAAGGCCTGCAAGCGGGCGACCGTGTCCTCGTCGAAGGCCTGCAGAAGGTCATGCCGGACGCACCGGTCAAACCCGTTCCCGCCGGCTCCAAAGCGGCTGCACCGGCCGGCGCCCCCGGCCAGAAGTAAGACGCAACCCCGCCGCGCGTAACATGATGCTCGCCCGGACTCCGTCCAGCCCTGGCGAGACCCTTTAAAAGACTGCCGAAGGAATTAAGGCATGATCTCCCGCTTCTTCATTCACCGCCCTATCTTTGCCTGGGTGGTGGCCATCGTCATCATGATGGCCGGCCTGCTGTCGATCGCCAACCTGCCGGTTGCGCAGTATCCGCAGATCGCCCTGCCGCAGGTATCGGTCAACGCCTTCTATCCCGGCGCCTCGGCCAAGACCGTGGAAGACAGCGTCACCCAGATCATCGAACAGCAGATGAAGGGGATCGATGGCCTGCTGTACATGAATTCGACCTCGGACTCGAGCGGCGCGGCCAGCATCAACCTGACCTTCAAGGCGGGCACGGACCCCGACATCGCCCA
>CBIHPL010000314.1:0-4827 GCA_966212005.1 uncultured Asticcacaulis sp. | reverse complement strand
CCACGACATCAGGATGAAGACGGCGCGGCCTTCGAGGTTTTCTTCTGGAACGAAGCCGACGCCCGAATCATAGGGATCGTCCGGCGAGAAGCGGCTATCCAGCGAGTTGTCGCGGTTGTCGCCCATGACGAAGTAGTGGCCCATAGGCACGGTAAAACTGCCGGTATTGTCGGCACGTCCATCCTGAACCATGTCCTGCATCAGGTGGACACGGCCATTGGGCAGGAATTCGCGCTGAAGCGTCGCGGTGCCCATCGGCGCGTCCGACGCATTGACCGGCCCCATGACGGTGAACGGCACCGGCTGGTCGTTGACGTAAAGCTGGTCACGCTTCATCTGAATGCGATCGCCCGGCAGGCCGATGACACGCTTGATATAGTCGACCTTGGGATTGGACGGCAGCTTGAAGACGACGACGTCACCACGCGTCGGCGCCTTGTTGAAGATACGGCCTTCGATCATCGGCACGGCGACCGGGAAGGAATATTTGGAGATTCCGTAGTTCCACTTCGACACGATGATGTAGTCGCCCTGATACAGGTTGGGCTCCATCGACGCCGAGGGGATGGTAAAAGGCTGGAACAGGAAGGTGCGCAGGATCATGACAAGGACAAGCGCCACCGCCACGACACCGAAAATCTCCTTGGCCTCGTCGATCGCGGACTGCTTCGCCGGCGGCTCATTGCCATCGCCGCCGTCCTGGCGCTCGTCGTTCGTTACCTCGTCGACCGACGGTGCGGCATGCGCGTGCGCAGCGGCTGCGATGCCCTGATCCAGGTTTGCGTCGTCACGCGATGTCGTCATTTACGCCAGCCCCATTTTTTGTATGCATGCCCATTACGTCGGCATGCGTTACCATTTTTCTCGGAAACGTCCCCCGCTCCGTCGTTTGAACCACGTAACCATGCATTATGGCAAGGGCAAGACAGTTTTTTGTCAGGCCATGCCTTGGTGCATGACCTTTTCGTAATGGAACCTTACCGGCTTTCGATCAAGGCATAGGCGGCTGCATAAGGGTCTTCGTCGCTTAACGATAAATGAATGTGCGCCTCAGCACCATCCGGCAGGAGGTTGCGCAGGATTTCAGCCGCGCCGCCGTGCAGCAGGACCCGCGGCTGGCCGAGCGGTCCCGTGACCACCTCTATGTCCGTATAGAAGAAGCCGCGCACGCCGGTTCCGAACGCCTTGGCCACCGCCTCCTTGGCGGCAAAGCGTTTGGCCAGGCTGAGGTCGGTGCGCGCGGCCTTTGCCGCGTGCGCCTGTTCGTCCGGAGTGTAGATACGGTTAAGAAAGCGATCGCCGAACCGGTCGTTGGACGCCTTGATACGGCGCGCATCGCACAGGTCGATGCCGATGCCGACAATCATGCCCTCAGGTCCCGGCGCTGAGCGTCCATGAGGTCGCGCATACGCTTCAATGAGGCTTCCAGCCCGACAAAGATGGCCTCGCCGACCAGGAAGTGGCCAATGTTCAACTCACGGACCTCGGGGATAGCGGCGATGAACGGCACGGTATCATAGTCAATGCCGTGGCCGGCATGGACTTCGATACCCAGTGCATGCGCCTTCGCAGATGCAGCCTGCAACCTTTTCAGTTCTCTGTTGAAAAGCTCGTCGTCGTGTTCGCGGAAAGCATCACACAACGCGCCGGTGTGGAATTCGACCACCGGCGCAGATATCTGTGCCGCCGCTTCGATCTGGGCCATGTCCGTGGCGATGAACAGCGAGGCGCGGATGCCGGCGCGATTAAACAGACGCACCGCCTCGCTCACCGGTCCGATCTGTCCCAGAACATCCAGCCCGCCTTCGGTCGTGCGTTCCTGACGGCGTTCGGGCACCAGGCAGGCGGCGTGCGGCTTGAGTTTGAGAGCCATGCCGACCATTTCGTCGGTTACCGCCATCTCGAAATTGAGCGGTTTGCCATAACCGTCGCAAACCTTCTTCAGCTCAAGCACATCGGCATCGACGATGTGCCGCCGGTCCTCGCGCAGGTGGGCCGTGATTCCATCCACGCCTGCGGCCAGGGCTTGTTCTGCGGCGCGCACCGGGTCGGGCGCATGTCCGCCGCGCGCATTGCGCACGGTTGCGACGTGGTCGACATTCAGACCGAGACGGATACGGTTCATGCCTTGGCCAGCCTCCGGCTGCCGGGGTCCTCGACCGGGATGGCGGCCAGTTCCGGCGGCAGTTTGTCGGCGGGATAGGCCGGCACCTCAAGGCTGGCCAGCGCGATCAGCGGCACGCCGACATCTGCCTTGCCGCCCGACCGGTCAACGATGCACGCCGCGGCCACTACGTCGCCGCCGGCTGCCTTGATGGCTTCGATGCACTCGCGCGACGACAGACCGGTCGTGACGATGTCCTCGACCATGACGACGCGCGCGCCCGGCTCGATATGGAAGCCTCGGCGGAACTTGAACTGGCCGCCTTCGCGTTCGACATAGATCGACGGCACCTTCAGGTGACGGGCCGTTTCATAGCCGGGAATAATGCCGCCGACGGCCGGCGACACGGCAACATCTACGGCGCCGACCTGAGCGACGATCTTATCCGCCAGCGCCTTGCACAGACGCTCGCAACGCGCCGTGTCCATAAACACCAGGTTCTTTTGCAGGAACATCGGCGAATGCAGCCCGCTCGACAACACGAAATGGCCGGTGCGCAGGGCATTGGCGGCACGGAATTCGTTGAGTACGTCGTCGTTGGTCATGGGCATCATCCTGTTCGGTCCGGAACTGATGCCTTTAGCGCAGTGCCGCCACAATCTAAAGAGCCTGTGACGGAATTATCCGCGCACCCGATCGACGCTTTCGATCATCTGGGACGTCCGCAGCGCCGCCGAAATATTGGTGATGTGGCGGGCGTCCATCACCTCGATATCGAAATCGATCTCGAGATAGTCCATCTGCTTGGGTGCAATGTGGATGTCGACGATATTGCCCTTGGCTTCGCCGATCAGCGTGCAGGCCTGGCCGAGAACACCGGGCTTGTTCTGCATCGTCACGCGGATACGCGCGACACTTAAGGTGTTCTTTTCGGCATTGAGCGTCCAGTGCAGATCAATCCACCGTTCTTTCTCCGCCTCAAGCGCCTCAAGCGTCTCGCATTCGATCGAGTGCACATGACAGCCATCGTCTTCGATAATGCCGATAATGCGTTCGCCCGGCACCGGACGGCAGCAGCGGGCAAAAAGCACGCGCTGGCTTTCGGACAAGGCGGAGCCACGAACAAAGGCCTGGCCGCCCTCGCCGTCACGGATACGGGTCAGCGTCTCCGTCGACAGGCGCAGCGGCATCTTCATGCCCGGGAAGACGGCCTCAAGGATCTTGACCGGCAGGATCTTCCCCCGTCCGCACAGCTCCAGCAATTCTTCTTCCGTCTCGACGTTGAAACGTTCCAGCGCCGGCCGCCAGCTGATGTCGTCGATGCGCTTTTCGACTTGGGCGGCGGCACGCATCAATGCCGTGCGGCCGACAGTGACGAAGTCGTCGCGTTCACGCTGGCGGATGTGACGGCGAATCGCCGAGCGCGCTTTTCCGGTCACGGTCAGGGAGAACCAGTCCTGGTTCACCCGCGCCTCATGGCCGGTCAGGATTTCGACCTGATCGCCGTTCTGCAGGACGGTGCGCAACGGCCGGTGTTCGCCGTTGATCAGGCAGCCGATGGCTGTTTCCCCGACTTCAGTGTGGACGGCGAAGGCAAAGTCGAGCGGCATGGCGCCGCGTGGCAGCGAGATCAGCTTGCCCTTGGGCGAGAAGACGAACACCTGGTCGGTGTACATCTCCATCTTGGCGTGTTCGACCCAGTCTTCCGAATCGCCGCCGTTTTCCGCGATCGAGATGATGTTCCGCAGCGAGTTCATCGGATTGCGGCCACCATCGGCGGTGGCGGCCTCTTCGTCGAAGCCGTAGGTCTGGTTCTTGTAGCCCCAGTGGGCGGCAACGCCCTCCTCGGCGATCCGGTCCATCTCATGGGTGCGTATCTGCATTTCGATGCGCGTGCCCTTGTGGCCCACCACAGTCGTATGCAGGGACTTGTAGTTATTGGCCTTGGGCGTCGAGATGAAGTCCTTGAACCGGTCCTGGACGCAGGGCCAGGCGCGGTGGAGCGTTCCCAGCGCCCGGTAACACTCCTCGCTGTTGCTGACGACGACGCGGAAGGCGTAGATGTCGGAAAGCTGAGCAAAACCAATCGATTTGCGCTGCAACTTCTTCCAGATCGAATAGGGTGATTTCTCACGGCCGGACACGCGCGCCGAAATACCGACCTTTTCCAGCTTGGCGGCGATGTCGCGGGCGATGGCGCGGATGGCGTCACCCTTCTCTTCCCGCATTTCCTTCAGGCGCAGGATGATCGCCGCATGCGCCATCGGGTTGATGTGCGAAAAGGCCAGGTCCTCGAGTTCGGTGGCAAAGCGGTTGCAGCCGATCGAACGCGCCAGCGGCGCATACACTTCCAGCGTTTCACGCGAAATCCGCTCACGCTTTTCCGGCGCGACGAAATGGAGCGTGCGCATATTGTGCAGGCGGTCGGCCAGCTTGACCAGAAGGACGCGAATATCCTTGGAAATGGCCAGGATGAACTTGCGCAGGTTCTCCGACTGCTTGGTGTATTCCGATTGCAGCTCAAGTCGCGTCAGCTTGGTGACGCCTTCGACCAGGGTGGCGATCTCATCGCCGAACTTGCCGGCGATTTCCTCACGCGTCGCCGGCGTGTCCTCGATCGTGTCGTGCAGAAGCGCCGTGGCGATCGCCGCGGTATCGAGCTTGTAATCCGTCAGGATGCCGGCGACTTCGATCGGGTGCGCGAACTAAGGATCGCCGGACGC
>CBIHPL010000313.1:0-4854 GCA_966212005.1 uncultured Asticcacaulis sp. | reverse complement strand
CGCCGGCAGCGGCATTGGCCGGGCGGTTGCTGTCGCCCTGGCTGAGGCCGGATTCACGACCGTCCTGGCGGGGCGCCGCGCAGAAGCCTTGGAAGAGACTGTCACGCTGGCGCCGAACGCGCTTGCGATCCCGACGGATGTAACAGATGCGGCGTCCGTCGCGGCTCTCTTCGACCAGACCGTTGCGCGCTTCGGCCGTGTCGATCTTTTGTTCAACAATGCCGGCGTGAGCGCGCCCGCCGTGCCGCTCGACGAACTGTCCGTGGCCGATCTGCGTGCCGTCCTCGATGTCAATGTGCTGGGCGCCATGCTGTGCGCGCGGGCGGCGATGCGGGTGATGAAGGCGCAAAGCCGGCAAGGCGGCCGGATCATCAATAACGGCTCGGTCTCGGCTTATGGCCCGCGGCCTTTGTCAGCGCCCTATGTCGCCAGCAAGCACGCCATGACGGGCCTGACCAAGTCGCTGATCCTCGATGGCCGGCCGTATGGCATTACCTGCGGCCAGATCGACATCGGCAACGCGGTCACCGACATGTCGGCGCGCATGGACAGCGGCGTGCTTCAGGCCGACGGGCAGGTCAGGCCCGAACCCCGGATGGACGTCACCCATGTCGCACGGACGGTCGTGCATATGGCGACCCTTCCGCCCGAAGCCAACATGCCGTTTGTCACGGTTATGGCGTCCGGGATGCCATTGTATGGGCGAGGGTGACACATTTAATCAGATGCTTTTACATCCGCTGCGTTTTGTTCGAGAAGTGCTTTGAGTTCAGGTAGCGACCTGAGAAGCGCGTCCATGATCTCTGGAATAATGGCGCCTTCAATCGAAACGGACTCTTCGTCCTTCGTCGCGACGGTATGCAGACTTGCGCCGCTGTTATTGAGGATAAAGGCGCGATCGGCGGCGTCAAAGAACCACGCAAGCTGATCAAATGAGCGCTGGCGGCGCTCCCGGATTTTCCCTTCAGGAACATCGTGGCCGCCTTTGCGATGGCGCATTCGGACACGCTGAATATTCAGCTCGACATCATCCAGGTAGACGTAGACAAGGTTGATTTCGAACCCCTTGCTCTTGGCGGCTTCTACCAGTCGCCGGTATTTCCCACTGGATAGAACCGTCTCAACGCCTATCGTCTGGTAAGCCTCAACCGATGCATATAGTCAGGCTTCAATGCGCACGACGGCTTGAAGATTGGCATCATTCAAAAGCAAGCTTTCCTGTTCGGATATACGCTTGGCCAGCAAGTCAGGATTGATGATCCAGATCGTGTCCTTGGGAGATTCAACGCCCAAAAGGCTATAGGCCGAACTTTTGCCGGAGCCATTGGGCCGGCAATAATCCATAATTGCGGTCGGGACAGTACAGGCGCCAAGTTATTTGCCTGAACGGGACCCTAAGACCTTGAGGTTTTCCTCACGCGCCTTATCGATGCCCTTCTGAAAGGCGTACAAAAGGTCATTGGCGAGATTGGGACTATTGCTGCTGACGGTATAGATTCGGCTCTTCTCGCCGTTGTCGTTGATTATAGTCTTCACGGCGACCGTCTTGGGACGCTTACCTGCCTTGCGGGCTTTGACGATTTCGACCTTGGTGTTCATCTTGTGACCTCTGTAGCGCAATATAAGCCGGTTGAGCGCTTTGCGCAATCAAAGCGGTGCGCAGACGGTTTCCAGCCAGGCCCGGACCTCTGGACTGACCAGCGGTCCGATCAGTTCCAGCACCCGGCCGTGGTACCAGTCCATATAGGCGCGCTCGGCCGGCGTCAGCAGCGCGACGTCGATCAGGTCGCGGTCGATCGGCGCCCAGGTCAGGTTTTCGAAGCCGTGCATGGCGCGTTCACCGCCCTTCGGGATGACGGCTTCGGTGACGAACTGGAGATTCTCGATGCGGATGCCGAAGTCGTTTTCCTTGTAGAAGCCGGGCTCATTCGACACGATCATGCCAGTTTGCAGGGCGTAACGGTTCAGCGCCTTCGAAATCCGCTGCGGGCCTTCGTGGACGCCGAGATAGACGCCGACGCCATGGCCGGTGCCGTGATCATAGTCGAAGCCTTCGGCCCAAAGGAACTGCCGGGCCAGGGCGTCAAGATGGGTACCTGTCGTGCCAGCCGGGAATTTCACGGTCGCCAGCGCTATGTGTCCCTTCAGGACCAGGGTAAACATGCGCCGGTGTTCGGCGCTGGGCGTGCCAATGGCCATGGTGCGCGTGACGTCGGTCGTGCCGTCCATGAACTGGCCGCCGGAATCGACCAGAAGCAGATTGCCCTTCTGGATGGGAATATTGCTGTTGCTGTTGACGCGGTAATGCGGCAGCGCGCCATGCGGCCCGAAGCCGGAAATGGTGTCAAAGCTCAAATCCTTCAGTCCGCCACTGGCCACGCGCAATGCTTCCAGCTTTTGCGCCACCTCGATTTCGGTCGGCAGGGTCTTTTGCGCTTCTGTCGCCACCCAGTGCAGGAAGGTCGTGAGGATGGCGCCGTCGCGGATGTGGGCGGCCCTGGTGCAGGCGATTTCCGTAGTATTCTTGCAGGCACGTGGCAGGAGGCAGGGGTCATCCTGCGCGACCGGTATGGCACCGGCCGCGGACAGGGCTTCGAACCAGAAGGCCGACGACTGGCCCGGATCGATCAGCACGGCTTCGCCTTCCAATGCGCGCAGGCTGGCCGGGATGTCGGCGGATGTCTTGACACTGACTTCGTTGCCCAGCCATTCGAGCAGGCCTTCGGAGATCTTGACGGGCTCAACGAACAACTCGGCGCTGCCGTCCGCCTTGAGGACGGCCTGTCCCAGCGACAGGGGCGAACGGATGACATCGCCGCCACGAATATTGAACAGCCAGGCAAGCGACGACGGCGCGGTGATCAGTGCCGCGGCCACACCGTTGGCGGTCAGGTTACGCGCGATCTGGGCGCGCTTTTCCGGCGATGACAGGCCGGCGTAATCAAGCGGTTGCGGCACGATCGCGGCGGCTGGCTGCGCCGGCCGGGCGCTGCCCCAGGCGGCATCGAGCGGATTGACGCCTACGGCCTTCAGCGTGACCCCGGCAGCCGTGGCGGCAGCGTGAAGGCGGCTTAAGCTGTCCGGTGTAACCAGGCGCGGGTCATAGCCGATAACCTTGCCAGCCGGGACGCCCAGCAGTTCGTCGGCCAGGGCGGCGGCGTGAAAATCCTTGACGTCGAACACCGATGGATCGGTTTGTTCCCGCGACTGCAGCGTATAACGACCGTCGGCGAACAGGACAGCGCGGTCATTGAAGACGATCGCCGCGCCGGCCGATCCCGTAAAGCCCGATACCCAGGCCAGTCGCTCGTTGGCGTCGGGCAGGTATTCGTTCTGGTGCTCGTCCTCGTGGGGCACGATAAAGCCGTCGAGGCCCTGCGCCGCCATTTCCCTGCGCAAGGCCGCGACATTGGCGACGCCCTGCGACGGGTGGGTCGTGACGTCATAGGTCTGGAAAACGGGACGGGCGGAATCGGCGGTCATGATCTGTCTCGGACAAGCAAAAGGCGGTGGTTACACATATAACCACCGCCCCGCCAAATCCAGTGTTGTCCGTACCTACTATTCGAACTGTATCTTGGTGATGTAGTAGGCCGAATAGGCGTTGGCCTGGGCCTGGAACCAGAGACCGTTGATGGTCTTGTTCTCGGCGGCGAAGTCCTTGAGCGCGATGGCCGCGGGCTGCCAAGATTTGGCCTTGAGCGTGATCACGCAGTTTGACTCGACCGGCTTGCCGTCGGCCAATGCCTTGATCGCAATGTTCTGTCCGCCTTCAAGCCCGCCATTGATAAAGAAGGTCAGCTTGGTATAGGGCGCGGTCGAAAATGGTTCGTGGCCCAGGGCGAGCGCAGACCATGGGTCGCCCTCGACCTTGATGGGTTTGGCGCCGCCGATCGGAACCGACAGTTCTGTCTTCGCCCAGCTCCAGTTCTGCCAGCCGTTTTTCAGTTCGTCGTCATAGATGACAAACGGCTCGGCGGCGAAGGCCGGCAGGGCCGATGTCCCGGCAATCGCCGCCGTGGACGCAATAAGGCTGCGACGTGAAATAAGCATGAGTACACTCCCCGGCATTGAAGACCCCGTTTGGAGCAAGGGGTTCTTCTATTTGATTTATTTAATCATGCCGCGTCGTCGTGCGAATATCAAGTATTGGGACGCGCCCTAGACTTTTTCCATGACGAGTGTGCACCAGGCGTCACGGTGGATGCGGCGGATCAGGCGGAAACCGTGGCTGAGATAGGCGCCCCTGACGAAACGTTCCTGGGTGCGCAACAGGCCGGACAGGATGACCAGGCCGTTCGGTTTCAACGCGCCGCGAATGGACGGCGACAGGCTGACCAGGGGGCGTGCCAGGATGTTGGCGAAGACGAGGTCGTAAGGGCCATCCCTGCGCACCAGCTGATGGCCCAGGCCGTTGGCGTGGACGAAGCGGGCATTGGCGTTGTTAAGCTTGGCGTTCTCGTTGGAGATGCGTACGCTGATGGGATCGATGTCCGTGCCGACGGCGACCCTGGTGCCCGTGCGTGATGCAGCTATGGCCAGCACGCCGGTGCCGGCGCCGACATCCAGTACGCGCTTGAAGCCGCGCTTTTTCAGAAGGTCGCTATAGGCCAGCAGGCAGCCGACCGTGGTGCCATGGTGGCCGGTGCCGAACGCCGCGCCGGCTTCGATGCGCAGGTTGACCGTGCTGACAGGCGCCTTGCCGCGATCATGAATGCCATAGACGAAGAAACGACCGGCGCGCACGGGCGGCAGGCCGGACAGGGCCATGGCCAGCCAGTCCGCGTCGGCGAGTTTGTCATGTGTCACGACCAGCCCGCCGAAACCGCTCAGGATTTCCTGCAGGCGCTCGCG
>CBIHPL010000312.1:0-4870 GCA_966212005.1 uncultured Asticcacaulis sp. | reverse complement strand
CACGGTCAGCAGTTCCGGCACCTTCGCCCTTACCGGCACCCTGACCGGCAACGGTTCGGCCTTCACCAATACGGGCACACTGGCTGTCGGTGGCAATCTCTTCAACGGCACAGGCGCGGTCTCCAACTCTGCCGCCGGCACCATCTCGGTCGGCACGCTCACCAATGCCGGTGCGCTCAGCGCCGCCAGCCTGAGCAATGCCGGCGCGGTGCACATGGCGAACGGCCGCACGGGCGACGGCGTCCATGTGACGGGCGCCTATACCGGCACGGCCAACTCGGTCCTGTCGTTCGACGTCAACCTGATGACGGGCCAGGCCGACCGCCTGACGGCCGGAACGCTGTCGGGCACGTCGGTCGTGCGCATCAACAATGTCGCTACCGGCAAGACCTACCTGGCGGCACCGATCGTGCTGGTATCCAGCGCGGGCGGCACGGGCACCCTGACCGCCGACAGCGATGCCGGCACGACGACGGCCCTGGCCAGCCAGAGCCTGATCAGCTACGGCTTCCGCAATATCACCGGTACGGGCGACTGGGGCATCGTCTCGACGCTGAATACGCCTGCCCTGGCGACCCTGACCGCCAGCCTGACCTCTTATGTCACGGCGCAGAACCTGAATCTGGCGGACCTGCCCGATGACGTCTTCGTCCGCGACGGCGACTATGGCGTCAACCAGTTCCTGGGGCATAGCTGGGCGCGCACCTTTACGGGTGACCTGTCGCTGACCCAGGACTTCACGATCTCGGATGCCTATTCGGCGGGCGCAACCACCGAAGCCTTGTCCTCGCTGACCGGCACGCAGTTCGGCTTCGATGCGGGCGTCTATAACATCCATGGCACGGGCTTGAGCCTGCGCGTCGGCCTGATGGCGGGGTCTACCGACGCCAAGGTGTCGGATGAAACGCTTTCAGGCGCGCATATCGACATCGACGCTCCGAACTACGGCTATTACGCCGCCCTGACCCACAACGGTCTGCGCCTGTCGGTGCAGAACCGCAGCGAGATTCTGAAGACAGACGTCACCAATCCGGTCCTCGGCCTGGTGGGCAGTCCGCTGAAGGCGCGCTCGAACACCTTCTCGGTTGCCCTGTCCAGGCGCTTCGACGTTGCAAGCCTGTTCGTCGAGCCGGTGATCGGCGCCATGACCACGCGCCTCGACGCCGACGCGCTGGATATCCCGGGCGACCAGGGCAGCGTCAAGATCGCACTGCTCAAGAGCCGCCTGGTCCGCGCCGGTGCGCGTGTGGGCACAACGTGGACGACGCGCAGCGTGGTGTGGACGCCGTACGGCGAACTGAATACCTGGCAGGAAGGCGCGGGCAAGACCCAGACCGCCTATCTGCCTGAACAGTCTTCCGCACCGGTCTGGCTTGCCGGCTCCCGCGCCGGGACGTTCGGCCAGGCCCTGGCAGGTGTGACGGCGCAGTCGCGTTCGAACGCCAATCTGTCAGGCTATGTCACGGCGGATGTGCGCCGCGGCGACAAGCTCGAAGGCTGGACCGTCCGTGCGGGCGTAAGGTACCGGATGAAGTAAGGAACCACAGCGCTTCAGGATTTACTTGGCGGATAGACGTTTACGTCCGCTCCGTATCCCAGGCACCTCTATCATAGATGGAGGTGCCTTTTATTGTGCGCAATCAGATGCCGGGAGGTCCAATCTGCTGTTTCGCCGCTCGAGTAAGGCCTTAGCGCTCTGGCGCCGATAGGGAAACAGCACAATGGGGTAGCTTTGTTGCCGACATAGAGGCTCTCCGGCATTCCAGCTATGGCCAATGCCCATAGTTTTTCGCGTTAAGGTAGTCTAGATGGCGCCCCAGGCCGTGGAGGTGCTGCTGCAGATCCGCGCCAAGCGCGCCGGAACGGTCTATGAGCCACGCCGCGAGCTTCGCGACTTCGAGATCATCGAACGTCAGTCATCGGCCCCTGTTCCGAAGGGGTAAGCGGTCGGGTCGGTGCAGGTGATGATGTCCGGGCGATCGATATTGACACAGGTCGTTTGAACCCTGCCCGTTTGCATCATAGGCATAGGACGACGTCACCCCGGTGGCGGTATCGGTCAGTCGGCCCAAATGGCCGTTGACGGTATAGCCGTAGTCGAGCGACTGTCCGGTCGAGCTGTCCTGGTGGGCAGCTGGCCTCCGAGGTTATAGTCGTACTGCGTGGTGTGGCCATAGAGTCCTGGGTCTCGACATAGCCGTAAGTCGTACCTGGCTGATTTATCCCGGTAAATCCAAGACACCCGACGCGCATATCCGTAACGTCAGTTTGGATTTCTATAGTTTAGTCAACCATATGAATAATTTGACCGCCGCCGGCTGGGCGTAAGGTGTGCTCAAAAAACACGCTCCCATCCGTTCCCCGCTGTGTCACGCCCATGTTCCAAACCGCGTCACTTCAACCCCGCGACAGCGGGACAACAAGACACACAGGACAAGCGCCGATGTGGGACCAAGGACCCACGCCTTTAGGCCAAGCAAACAGCCCATTTTCGAAGTGGCTGCGCATCGTCAGCGGACAGGGAATGACATTGCGACCTTATGTTTATCGCAAGTGAAGCCCTCCTCGGCAGCATTATGCGGTGTTCTTTCAGCCGTCCAATGCCTTAGGGAAGGAACTTGACGCTTTATCTCGTCACGTGCCGCGTCATCGAGGGGAAGAGTCATGTAGACAACCTGCTTCATCTTCGACCACTCTCTGTATATCTCGTGAACCGAGTTTCCAGCAGCAACGGCGATTTGAATAGCTTGATCGATTTCAGGGGATATTGTTTGCATGCTCATTGTCCAAGCTTAACACGATCTACCAACTGCAATTGTTTTGCATAGTCCTGGATAAAATACTGCTGCGCTCCACCCGGCCCCAAGGCCGGATTTGCGGCCGTGGTGCCCGCTGGGATTCTTATGTCACTCTTGAGTTCATAGACACCAACTTCAGGTCTGTATCCAAATTCCGGGTGCGGCTTTACCTGAAGGCTCTGGAATAGCGTCTCTCGGCTATAACCAGAAGCAGCAAGGGCGTCTGCGCTCGTATAGTAAGCTGACTGCCCAGGCAACCCACCGTATACGCGCGTTCCGGCAGACAACTGGGTCATCGACCATTCATCAGCGGCATAGCCCCAGGTAATCTGATCCGTCCGGGCGAGATGGACTCCGAAATTGCTACTAGACCTTGCCGCTTGGCTATCGGCGATATTGGCCAGCACACGCGATCGAATACCCGTTGCCGCTGCACTCTCTGTGGCTACAAATTCCGGAGCCAGCATTTCCAGATTTGCAACTGTTCTGCCCCTGCTCAGGTTGGCAGTAAGAAGAGGACCTTCAAAGACAAGTTCCTCCGGGATCGGCATAGTCGCTACGGTTTGAGCCACTAACGGTGTGACGAAACCAGCGTCCCACGCAACCGCATTCACAGTTCCAGGAACTCCATCTGCGCTACCTGCAGCTTTATAGTGCTCTATCCTGCCTTCAGCTAAAGTCAGAGGATCAAGATTAAGAATCGGGGAAAGCGCATCATCCAGCCAGGCCGTATCAGTTACCCTGTCCAAGGTGCCTGGCAGGGCATTGATCAGCCGCCCTCCTTCGTTGCCTGGATTGTCTACAAAACGATTAACGCTGCCAACATAAGCGTTAACACCGCGAAGATAGACATCTGTCGCATGTAGGATCGGCTGGGTTACCGTAGCATCTGTACCTGCAGCAACGCCATATCCGTAGGAGAGTGGCGCCTCAGTCATTATACGGAAACCATCGTGAGCGACAGCTTTGAAGGAACCTCCATTATGATCGCCGTGCTGTAACCACATGTTGAATTGGTGGCCGGCCTCACCAAACTTTAATTTGGTAAGCGCTTTCCAAGACTGTGCCAGATGGTCCGGCCGACCATGTTTGATCACGACCTCATCATTAATCAACCGCGCATCTTCGTACTGAGTGTTGATCTCACTTTCGCTGACATAGGTTTCATTCTCTGGCGTCATAAAATAGCGGTTACGGTCAATGGATCCATCTTCGCGCACATAGAAACCTCCGCGGGAAGCACTGCTACCTGACGCCGGTGTATATCCGCCGTCGTCATCCTGTTCCTTGGCTGTAACGGCCTTGTCTTTGTTCCCCGAACTCTCCACCGCGGCGACTATCATCTGGCCGATGGTGCTGCCGATGGCATCAGGCAATGCGTTTGCCAGGTTCTTTCCGAAGCTGTCGCGGGTCAGCAGGGTGCGGGTCGCGGCGCCAACCAGCCAGGACGCCGCGCCGTTTATCGCGATCGTACCCCACTTGTTGCCGCCGCCCAATTTCGCCGCGACGCCGCTGAAGCCATGGCTGACCCCGCCTGCCACGCCGGCCACGGCCAGGTTCGCCCAGTCGAACTTCTTCTGGACGCCGAACGCCATGTTGGTGCCCTGGCGGATGACGTTGCGGCCCATGTCCTGGACCGCGGCCTGGAAGCTGTTCGTCGCCTTGACATCGGGGCCGAGGCCCGCCTTGCTCTGGAAATAACTGCCCACAACGGCCGAGGCCAGTTCCTTCCAGTCGAACTTGCTGCGGTTGCCGACGGCGATCTGGATGCCCTGCTTGGTGATATTGCCGATGGCGGCTGCGGCCTGCGGTCCGACAAACGGCCTGACGACGATGTCGCCGATGACGCCACAGCCCTGTTTTTTGCGCATCGGCGGCTGGGGTTGCGGCGGCAGGGTCGGCGTGGTGTTGCCGAGCGCGTCGGCCGCATTGTACGGTTTGAATACGCCAGACGCATTGTGGACATTGGCGACCTTGCCTGGAATGGTCAGGCTGCGGCCTGGCGCCCGCGCGCGGCCCGCACGCACGCCATTGGCGTCGGCCAGCACGCACCACACCCACCCGGCGCCCCC
>CBIHPL010000311.1:0-4874 GCA_966212005.1 uncultured Asticcacaulis sp. | reverse complement strand
GACGCAACGCCTTCAACGGCCTGGCCCTGGCGGTCATCCGCACGCGCAAGGGCCAGCCGGGCAAGATCGTTGTTCATGCCGAAGCGGATGGAGTAACCGCTGCCACAATCGAATTGACCAGCAAGACGCGGTAGAGGACGTAAGGTCGTTCATACTTAGTAAGCATGGTGTTTCGGCGCTATTCCACGTTGACATCGCCCTGCAATCAATATATGAACATTGTTCAAATATTGTGACAGGACGTTTTCCGTGACCTATCCGATCGGCATGAGGATCACCGGCGGCGGCATCTACATTCCACGCCGCCGCCGTCTGTCGAGCGATCTCGACGAGATCTACCGGCAGCCCGTTGGCTGGACGGAAGGGCGCTTCGGCATCTCCGAACGGGGGGTGGCGGCTCCGGACGAAACCAGCTCCGTCATGGCCGCGAGCGCCTGCCGCACCGCCCTGGAAGAGGCCGGTTGGGAAGACGATTTCGACGTCATTGTCGGCGGTTGCGGCGTCATGGAGCAGCCCATTCCCGGCACGTCGGTCCTGGTCCAGTTTGAGCTGGGCCTGGCAAGATCCGGCATTCCCTGCTTCGACGTCAACATGACCTGCCTGTCGTTTCTCAATGCGCTGGACGTCGTCAGCCTGGGCTTTGCGGCCGGGCGCTGGCGGCGGGCCCTGGTCTTTTCCAGCGACATCGCCTCGGCCGGCCTCGATTTCAAAAATCCGGAAAACTCGGCGATCTTCGGCGACGGAGCCGCCGCCATCTGCGTCGAGGCCGGTGACGGCGCGGGACCGGCGGTTCTGTCGGCGCGCTTTGCCACGCTCAGCAGCGGCAAGGACCACGCTCATCTGCGTGCCGGCGGGACGCGCATCCGCATCGAAGACGGCTTCGACGCCTTGCAGGAAGGCGCACGCTTTCACATGGACCCGTTCGCCATCTTCAAGGCCGCCGGCCGGCACCTGCCGAAGATGATCGAAGACGTCACCGCCGCCGCCGGGCTGGACATGGATGGTATCGACTACGTTATCTGCCATCAGGCCAGCCACCCGGCGCTCGAATATGTCCGCCACATCCTGGGAAACCGTCCCGAACGCGTCGTCGACATCTTCGCCACACACGGCAACCAGATCGCGGCCTCCCTGCCGACCGCCCTGTGCACGGCTCGCGGCGAGCGCCGGTTCAAAGCGGGCAGCCATGCGCTTTTGCTCGGCACCTCGGCAGGGATCAGCATGGGCGCCATGGTGTTGCGCCTGTGAATCGGGGACACATGAGCCGCATACTGGTCACGGGTGCTACCGGGGGCCTGGGCAAGGCAGTAGTCAGGGCACTGGTCGCTGAAGGTCACGAGGTGCGCGCCACCGGCCGCAGGCGTGGCACCTTCGACGGCGCCGGCTTCGTCCAGGCCGATCTACTCGACGCGCAGGCCCTGTCCTTCCTGGTTGACGGCATGGACGCGATCATCCACTGCGCGGCGTTGTCGAGCCCGTGGGGCGCATATGACGATTTTCACGCCGCCAACGTCCTTGTCACGCGACGGCTTCTGGCGGCCGCGCGCCGGGCGGGGGTGCGCCGCTTTGTCTTTCCCTCGTCGCCGGCGGTCTGTCCCCGCACCACGGCCCAGAGGCACCTCACATAACGCGACCCGGTCGCCCCCAGGCCGCTCAACGCCTATGCCGCCACCAAGGCCATGGCCGAGCGGGACGTAATTGCCGCGTCGGACGAGGCCATGGCCTGCGTGGCCCTGCGCCCCCGCGCCATCGTCGGACCTGACGACACTGTATTGCTGCCGCGCATCCTGCGCCTGGTGCGCAAAGGTCGCTTCCCCCTGTTGCGCGGCGGGCAGGCGCTGATCGAGCTGACCGATGCGCGCGATGTCGCCCGTGCCATCTTGCTTGCAATGGAAGATCGCCCGGAAACGGCAGGACAGATCTTCAATATTTCCGGTGGCCGGGCCATGACGATGCGCGCCATGATCGAAGCCCTGGCCGCGCGGCTGGACACACACATCCGCTTTACTCCCCTGCCCTGGCCGCTGGCCAATGGGCTGGCCCATGGCGCCGAATGGCTGTGCGCGCGCCTGCCCGCAAGGCCGGAACCGCCCATCACGCACTACGGTCTGGCCGTCCTGGCCTTTTCGCAGACTTTCGACCTTACCCGGGCGCGCGACGTGCTGGGCTACAGCCCGCGGCACGACGCCTTCGCCACGGCGCTGGATGTCGCCGGGGACTTCGCATGAACATCGCCGGGTGGCACATATTGAAAGTCGGCGCCTGCCGCCATCCGGAGATCATGACGCGCAAGGGCGGTCACCTGTGTCCTGTCAACTTCCCCGCCCTGGTCGGGCTGATACTGCATCGCGACGGCCCGGTCCTGTTCGACACCGGCTATCACCGGCGCTTCTTTGCGGCGACCGAGACCTTTCCCGAACGCTTTTACCGCTGGGCGACGCCGGTCCAGTACGACGACAGCGACAGCCTGACGACGCAGTTGAAGCGCTTCGGGCTTGAGACGTCGGACATCCGCGCTGTCTTTGTTTCGCACTTTCACGGCGACCACGTGGCGGGCCTGAGCGACTTTCCGCACGCGAAGGTTTTCTGCGCCCGGGCAGGACTGGAAGGGCTGACGGCGCAGGGACGGTTTACCCGCGTCCGTCGGGGCTTGCTGAGCACGCTTGTTCCGCGGCCGCTTGACGCTGCCTGTTTCGAAGACCTGCCGCGCGTGCCAGTCCCTGCGCACCTCAAACCGTTCAGCGAGGGTGTGGATCTTTTTGGTGACGGCAGTCTGATCGCCGTCGAGCTGCCCGGCCATTGCCCCGGCCACTGGGGGCTGTGGGTCGACGCGAAACCCGATGTCTTGTTCATCGGCGATGCCGCCTGGACCCTGGCCGCCATCCGGGATGGTGCGCCGCCGCCTGCCTTCACGACGGGGCTTCTCGGCGACACGGCCGTCTATCGCGACACGTTCCACAAACTCCAGGCATTGCACGGCAAGGTCGAGATCATCCCGTCGCACTGCGAGGAAACAGCGATCCGGTGGACGAGCCATGGCGTTTGAGACCGTCCGTGCATATCTCGACGCCCGCCGCCGCCACACGCCCGCCAGCCTTAAAGCGCGGCAGGACGGGTTGTGGCAGAGATTACAGGCCCGCTTTCCGGCCAGTCCGACACTGAAGGCATTTGCCAATGCCGAACACCGCGATCTGCCCATCCTCACCTCCGATGTCTTTCGCGCACGCTTTTCCGACTACACCACCACCCCAATCAGCCGCGACGAAGCCATGGCCGCCGCACGCCGCGCCGAAACCGGTGGCGCGGGCGACCTGCCCGGCGGATTGAATGCCGGCTTTTCGACAGGAACCGACGGCGGCACGCGCGGTCTGTTCGTCACTTCGCCTCAGGAGCGCGCCACCTATTCCGGACGGTTGGCGGGCAAGCTTCTTGCGCCGTGGCAGTTGCCGGGTTTGCGCCGTATCGCCGTATGTCTGCGTGCCTCCTCCCGCCTTTATGAGCGCGGTGGAATGCGTTTTTTCGCGCTGGCCGATCCCGGCCGGGACCAGGCGATTGCCAGGTTCGATCCGCAGCTTTTGATCGCCCCGCCACAGGTCCTGCTGGATCTGGCGGCGTCCGGACACCGCCTGCCGTCGCTGCGCCACCTCTACTATGGCGCGGAACCCCTCAACACCCATGAGCGCGCCTATATCCGCGAGCGGCTGGGGCGCCGGCCCGATCCGATCTATCAGGCAACCGAGGGGTTCCTTGGCGCACCGTGCGCCCACGGCACCCTGCATCTCAACGAAGACGGCCTGATCGTCGAGCGCGAGGATATCGGCGGCGGGCGCTTCCGACCCATCGTCACCGACCTGCTTCGTTCCACGCAACTGGTTATTCGGCTGAGGCTCGACGACATCCTGAAACCGTGCGCCTGTCCGTGCGGCTCGGCGCTACAGGCCGTCGAACCGGTCGAGGGCCGTATCCAGGACATCTGGCGCTGGGGTAATCACGCCGTCTTCCCCGCCGAGGTCGAGACCGCCGTCAGCCAGAATCTCGCGGCGCATCACCGCTGGCTGGCGACCGGCAGTCCTTCGGGTATCGCCTACGCATGCGACCACGATGGCGATGGGGGAGCGATGGCGGAGACGCTGAGGCGCTTCGGTCAGCCACTGACGCGCACTGCCTACGACCCCACCATGGACTTCCCCAAACGCCGCCATGTCCGGTGGCAGTCATGAATATCCTGCTGACCGGCACGCGCTCCCCCGTCACCTGTGATTTGGCCCGGGCCTTTGCGGCCTGCGGGCATACGGTTCATGGCGTCGACAGCGTCTGCGGCGCCGTGGCGCGCCCTGTGCTTGACGGCTTCACGCCGTGCGCTGCCCCGGCCCGGCAGTTCGACGCCTTTGCAATGGACGCGCGCGCGGTCGTCGACCGTCTTCAGCCCGACCTGATCATTCCGCTGTGTGAAGACATCTTTTACTGGGCCAAAGCGGCCTCGCCCGACTGGCCACTGTTCGCACCGGACCTGCCCGTCCTGATGCAACTGCATTCCAAGCTGGCCTTTATCCGGCTGGCGCAGTCACTCGGCCTGCCGGCGCCCAGGACGCAGAGATTGATGACGGGCGAGCGACCTCAGGACTACGTTTTCAAATCAGAGTTTTCGCGGTTCGGCACAGGCGTCCGGATCAAGCCCGGGAAGGCGCCTGATGGACATGCGTGGCTGCAACAGGACTGGATCGGCGGCGAGGACCTGAGTGCCCATGCCGTCGCCCGTAACGGCCAGTTGCGCGCCTTTGCCGCTTACCGGTCACGATGGCGGGCAAAGGGCGGGGCCAGCTATCAGTTCGATCCGGTCGAACCGGAACTGGCGCAGGAGATCGAAGCCATGA
>CBIHPL010000310.1:0-4878 GCA_966212005.1 uncultured Asticcacaulis sp. | reverse complement strand
CACCTCAACAATGGTGAATTCTTCCGCACCGAGCAGATCATGTACGCATCGGGCCGCAAGCCGAAGACCGAAGGCCTGAACCTTGACGCCCTGGGCATTACACCGGACATGCACGGCGCGATCCCGGTCGATGCCTTTTCGCGTACCCAACACCCGCACATCTACGCCATAGGCGATGTCACCAACCGGCTGAACCTGACTCCGGTCGCTATCCGTGAGGCTGTCGCGTTCGTTGAGACGGCCTTCAAGGACAATCCGACCGCCTATGACTATGAGAATGTGCCGACGGCGGTCTTCTCCCAACCGCAGATCGGTACGGTGGGCCTGAGCGAGGACCAGGCTAAGGAGAAGGGCATCAAGGTCGATGTCTATGCGACGAAGTTTCGGATGATGAAGACCGCCTTTACGGGCGGTGAAAGCCGTGTGTTGATGAAGCTGATTGTTGACGCGGCGAGCGATGTCGTGTTGGGCTGCCACATCGTCGGCGGGGACGCGGGGGAGATCATCCAGTTGGCGGGCATTGCCGTGAAGGCCAGGCTCACCAAGGCGCAATGGGATGCCACCTGTGCCGTTCATCCGACGGCTGCCGAAGAAATCGTGACCATCAAGGACAAGCGCCTGTGACTGTGACCCTGCCGCCGAAACTGGCTGACTTCTGGCAAAAATTTCGTGCTGGCTATGCCGAAGGCGTCCTGGTCAACTTCTTCATCCTGTTCACGATTTTTGCCTATTTCGCGCCGTCTGGCGTCATCCCGGCGGCCATGTTCATTGCCGGTCTGTGCAGCCTTGGCTATCTGTCGCTGAAAAGGGGTGCGGCAATCCACAGCTTCTGGCCGGTCGCCGGTTTGACCCTCGCCATGCTGGTGCTCGCGGTCTTGCGGTCTGACTTCGTCGCTCTTTTGCTGGAAGGCAAAAGCCTTGGCGCGGCCTACTGGACGTCGACGCGTTATTTCCAGGCTCCGCTCATCAGCTGGTTCACGACCTGGGCGTTCGTTTTTGTCGCATGGCGGCTGAGCGAAAGCCGCAGCCAGCGCGTCGTGGTGTTTATATCCTGGATTTTTATAGGCCTGGTCGTCATCCAGCTTATAGACTGCATAGGCAATCTGGCCATGCGCAATGGCATGAACCAGCGCTTCTTCGGCAATGCCCGCCCCGAGATGCTGATCGTCGAAAGCTCGAACCTGAATCTCGTCCTGCTGATGCTGTTCTGGCCCCTGGCCTTTTTCGCCGCTGAACGGCGGTGGCTGGCAGGGATTATTGCCGCGGCCGCGACGATTTCGCTGGGCAGTTTCGTGGTCGACAGCAATGCGCACATTGTCGTTCTGGCGATCAGCGCCATTGTCTTCTTCGCCGCGCGGTACTGGCCCGCCGGGCTGACGCGGAAGGCTATCCTTCCCGAACGCGCCGCGGCTGTCGTAGCGGCGCTGGTGGTCCTCGGATTTCCGTTGCTGATCCAATGGCTTGTGAAGACCGGATGGGCCGTGCAGATCCATGATCATGTTCCCCGGTCATGGGCGCACCGGATCGAAATCTGGACCTATGCCGTCGAGCGGTCTCTGGAACGGCCATGGTGGGGCTGGGGGTACGAGTCGACGCGGCTTTTCGAGCCGATCATTCCGCTCCATCCCCACAACATGTCGCTGCAGGCATGGCTGGAGCTTGGAATTCCGGGGCTGCTGCTACTGGCGGCCATCTGGTTCAGCATCTTCTGGTTCGCAGCGCCGAAGGACGCGGCCATTGTATCGGAGGAAAGGTACGTCGAACTGTCAGCCGAAACCGGAAGCAGTTCCGTACGGAACACCGCCGAGCAGCACGCCAGGCCCTATATGCTGGCGGCCGCAACCGCCTATTTTACGCTGAACACCCTGAGCTATGGCATATGGAAGGCCTGGCTGATCAGTCTCGGCGCCATGGTGCTGGTCGTCGCCATACTTGCAATCAAGGCGGTCAGGCAGGACAGAAAGTTGCCGTTACAACTATAAGGCCGTGACTTTACAGGTTTTTTCAATAGAGCCTGCAAATATTGCGTAAGGGGCCCGTTGAGTTTGTACCTTAAAGCGATTAAATACCGTCCATGAGCAAAGTATGGTCCCCCAAAGACTGGCGTTCCAAGCCAGCCCTGCACATTCCGACCGATTACCCGGATGCGCAGGCCCTGAG
The DNA here is from genome assembly GCA_966212005.1 of uncultured Asticcacaulis sp. Taxonomy (GTDB): domain Bacteria; phylum Pseudomonadota; class Alphaproteobacteria; order Caulobacterales; family Caulobacteraceae; genus Asticcacaulis. The sequence goes on along the minus strand of CBIHPL010000310.1, from coordinate 2,718 downwards.
TGATGCCGAAGACGAACTGACGCGCCTGCCGCCTCTGGTTTTCGCCGGTGAGGCGCGCCGCCTGACCGCGGCGCTCGGCAATGTCGCCAACGGCAATGCGTTCCTGCTGCAAGGCGGAGATTGCGCCGAAAGCTTCAAGGAGTTTTCGGCGGACAACATCCGCGACACCTTCCGTCTGATCCTGCAGATGGCGGTCGTGCTGACCTTTGCCGGCGGCCGTCCGGTCGTCAAGGTCGGCCGCATCGCCGGCCAGTTCGGCAAGCCGCGCTCTTCGCCCGTCGAGACCATCGACGGCGTGACCCTGCCGAGCTATCGCGGTGACAATATCAACGGCATGGACTTCACGCCGGAGTCGCGCCTGCCGGACCCGCAGCGCCTGATCAAAGGCTACCATCAGTCGTCGGCGACGCTGAACCTGTTGCGCGCCTTCGCAAACGGCGGCTATGCCGACCTGTACAACATCCACAAGTGGACGCTGGGCTTTGTGTCGTCGCCGCAGGGCGAGCGCTACCGCGCCCTGGCGGAAAAGATCTCGGAAACCCTGAGCTTCATGTCGGCGATCGGCGTGACGCCGGAAAGCCACCCGCAAATCCGTCAGGTCGATGTCTTCACCAGCCACGAAGCGCTGCTGCTGAACTTCGAACAGGCGATGACCCGCGTCGATTCCACCAGCGGCGACTGGTACGACACCTCGGCGCACATGCTGTGGATCGGCGAGCGCACGCGTCAGCTGGACGGCGCCCATGTCGACTTCATGAAGGGCATCAACAACCCGATCGGAGTCAAGTGCGGCCCGACGCTGGAGCCAGACGAACTGCTGCGCCTGATCGACACCCTGAACCCCAACGCCATTCCGGGCCGCCTGACCCTGATCGGCCGCTTTGGTTCGGACAAGATCGCCGAGCGTCTGCCGAGACTCATGGCCGCCACGCACAAGCACGGCGTGCCGGTGGTGTGGTCGATCGATCCTATGCACGGCAATGTCGTCAAGGCGGCCAATGGCTACAAGACGCGTCCTTTCGACCGCATCCTGTCCGAAGTCCGTTCCTTCATCGATATCGCGGCGTCCGAAAACGTTCACCCGGGCGGCATGCACCTCGAAATGACCGGTCAGAACGTCACCGAATGCACCGGCGGCGCGTTTGCTCTTTCGGAAGAGGACCTGCAGGACCGGTACCACACGCACTGCGATCCGCGCCTCAATGCGGATCAGGCGCTGGAGCTCAGCTTCCTGGTGGCCGAACGCCTGCATGCCCTGAAGGACCAGGCGGTGAAGGCCGCCTAAGACGCCTTTACCGTAACAGGAAACCATGCAAGTCTCCGATGAAACTTTCATCGGGGGCTTTCATGCATTTCAGAGCCGGTATCTTCGTTCTCGGCGCCCTGGCCTTCGCGTCATCGGCCCTGGCGGATACACTTAAGCCGCCCGTGGCGGAAAAGCGTGCCTTTGTCGTCACGTCGCCGCATGGCGGCAAGCGTGACGATGAGTATTACTGGCTGCGCGACGATACACGCAAAGATCCGGCCATGCTGGATTACCTGAAGGCCGAGAACGCCTATACCGACGCCATGGTCGCGGCCAATGGGCCCTTGCGCGACACAATCTACAAGGAAATCACCGGCCGGCTGGCGCCCGATGACGTCAGCGTGCCGTACCGCAAGAACGGCTACTGGTATTACTCCCGCTTCGAAGCCGGCAAAAATTATCCGATCTCTGCGCGGCGTAAAGGCGAGATGACGGCATCCGAGGAAATCATCTTCGACCAGAACGCCATGGCCGAAGGGAAGGGCTTCTTCCGCATAGGCGCCAGCGAGATCAGTCCCGACAATGGCAAGGTCGCGTGGATGGAAGACACGGTCGGACGCGGTCAGTATGTCCTGAAGGTCAAGGACTTAGGCACCGGCGCGGTGTCTGAGACCGGCGTGACCAATATCCAGGGACTGGTCTGGGCTAACGACAACAAGACGATCTTCTATGTCGACAAGGACCCGGTGACCCTGTTGTCCAAGCGCGTCAAGTCGCATGTCCTGGGCCAGGCGCCGGCTACCGACATGCTGGTATATGAGGAGGCGGACGACAGCTTCTATATCTCGGTGATGAAGACAGCCTCAGACAAGTATGTCTGCATCTACCTGCATTCGACCGTCAGCGAAGAACAGCGCTGCGCCCAGGCCGACGGCGGTGAGTTCAGGCTGATATCGCCGCGTGAGCGCGATCACCTGTACCGCGCCGACCACGTCAATGGCCGTTGGGTCATCCAGACCAACTGGCAGGCGAAGAACCACCGCATCGTCACCCTGGCGGACGACAAGCCGCTGGGCGATCGCGGGCTGTGGACCGACCTGGTTCCGGCCAGCGACGATTATTTCATCGAAGATTTCCGCCCCTTTGACGGCTTTGTCGCCATCGAGGAGCGGGTCGGGGGCAATAAGCGCTTGCGCATTCTGGATGCCGCCGGCAAATCGACGCCCGTGGCCAGCGATGAACCGGCCTATGTCATGGGCTTCGGCACCAATGCCGAGCCGGACACGGACTGGCTGCGCTATAGCTACAGTTCGCTGACCACGCCGGAAACCGTTTATGAAACCAATGTCAAAACCGGAGTGCGCCGGACGCTCAAGGTCCAGCCGGTGCCGGGTTACGACGCATCGAAATATGTCACCGAACGCGTGTGGGTGACGGCGCGCGAGGGCGTGAAGGTGCCGGTGTCACTGGCC
>CBIHPL010000309.1:0-4884 GCA_966212005.1 uncultured Asticcacaulis sp. | reverse complement strand
TCGTGATGCGGCTGCGCGCCGAGGACATCGATGTTCTGAAGCCGCTGGTCGCCGCGTCGGTCGATCCGCTGGCGCCGATGCTGCGCTTTGAAGTCGCCAGCCACAAGCCCGAGGTTTTTGCCCTGTGACCGTCCGTTATTGCACCCGTTGCCGTCAGCCCTATGGTGAAACTGTCGAAGGCGTCGTCAACATCGCTCGTGACTATGCCCCCTTCTGTTCGAAGCGATGCGCCGATGTCGATCTCGTCCACTGGCTGAAGGGCGACTATGTCATCAGCGGCGAAGGGGAGCTTGCGATCGACAACGATGAGGCCCCGCGGCAGAGATCCAGCCGTCTGCCGTACGATGACGAGGCATAAGCACCGTCCACAAAAAAGTAATTTCCGCCGCCGTTTCGGCTGGACAAGGGCAAAAGCCTCTTCTATAGACCTGCCTCCTTCCGGCGCTGGTCGCAAATAACCGGCGTGAAGACGAGGGCCTGGATAGCTCAGTTGGTAGAGCAGCGGATTGAAAATCCGCGTGTCGCTGGTTCGATTCCGGCTCCAGGCACCATCACATTTTCTTAGACCTTCTTCCAGGCCTTGAAATCTCCCGTCGCCGTTACCACGTCAACGGCGAGTCGGGCCCAGCTTCCTTACGGCCTTCTCCCGCCTTCGGGTTGCAATACTGATTGCTTTTTCGCGCCCTGAGAGTCTCGCGCGAAAAAAGCGCGTGGCCGTGAAATTTTTTTTCATTCGCACCCTCGCGACGGGATTATCGGTGTCCGAACATTAACTATCGGACATGTTTGGATTTTTAGTTCATAATTTTCTAAAGAGTTGCCTGTAGAAGCTTGCCGGGCGTGAAATCTCTGTAACTGACACCTTGACGTTTCCGGCCTTGCCGGATCATTTAGGCCCAAACCTCTATGGTGCTGGCTTTCCGGCCGGTAACAAAGAGGTCGCCTTTTGAGCCGTCGTGGTTCATACTGGCACAGTTTGCGCTTCGGCAGGGCAACATGCGGACGTCAGAAACCGCGCTGTCCGATCGATGCGCGCAAGATTCGTTCATGAAGCCAGGGGCGTGAGGTCCTGGGTTTCGGGTACGGATCTATTGGCTTCAACTGGGGTAAACGCTTCCCCTTCAGTCCTTGGTCGGCCCCACCCGGGCGTAGTCCATATTCAGGAATTGGCGAAAAATGCTCGAACACAAGAAACACAACCCGCTCATTGCTCTGCTTGGCGCCGCCGCGCTGCTGCTGAGCTCACCCGCGATGGCTCTGGCCGCCGCCGCTACTCCGGCTCCGGCCGCTTCCGCTCCCGCCGCTGAAGCCGCTCCGGCTCCCGCCGCTGCTGCTGAATCCGAAGACGCTCCTGCCGCCAAGCACGGCGCTTCGGACGTCAACTTCGCGTCGATGTTCGCTGGCGCGACCATCGTGGTTAAGGTCGTCATGGTCGGTCTGGGCCTGATGTCGGTCATCTCCTGGATCATCCTGATCATGAAGATGATGGACTTCGCCTCGCTGAACCGCGTCACCACCAACTTCCTCGAAGCCTACCGCTCGGCCCGCTCGATCGCCGACATCAACCGCATCGCGGTTTCGGACGAGTTTGCCGGCAACCCGCTGGCCGACATGGCCGCCGTCGGCACCGAAGAAGTTCAGCTGTCCAAGCAGGCTGGCCTGCAAATCTCCGGTGAGCACCGTGACTCGACCCTGAACCGCGCATCGGCTTCGATCGCCGCCGTTCAGGCCGGTCTGGCCAAGCGTCTGTCGGGTGGCCAAACCTTCCTCGCCTCGGTTGGTTCGACCTCGCCGTTTATCGGTCTGTTCGGTACGGTTTACGGCATCATGAACTCGTTCATCGGTATCGCCAACTCGCACACCACCAACCTGGCCGTCGTTGCTCCGGGTATCGCTGAAGCCCTGATGGCGACCGGTATCGGTCTTATCGCCGCTATCCCGGCCGTCGTGATGTACAACCTGTTCAACACCAGCATCTCGCAGTACGGCACGCGCTCTGAGCAATTCGTTTCTGAACTGATGAACTCCCTGTCGCGTCAACTCGACAAAGGGGCGTAATCACTATGGGCGCCAAGCTATCAGGTGGCGGCGGCTCGAAATTTCACGTCGAACAGAACAGCGAAATCAACGTTACGCCGTTCGTCGATGTTATGCTGGTCTTGCTTATTATCTTCATGGTGGCGGCACCGCTCGCCACTGTGTCGATCGAGGTAAGTCTCCCAAAAGCAACCGTACCGCCGCAAGACAATCCGCCGAAACCGGTTTACATCTCGCTGCAGAAGGACACCAACCTGTATATCGGCGACAAGCCTACGTCGCTCGACACTCTGGGTGAAGATCTTCGCTCTTCTATCGGTGCTCGGGACCCCAACAACGAACGTATCTTCATTCGTTGTGACAAGGGTACCCGTTACGCCGAGTTCATGAAGGTGATGAACGCACTGCAGGATAATGGTTTCTACAGCGTCGCGCTGCAAGGCGAAGATGAAAGCCAGTAAAGGGTCTTAACATATGGACGAAACACCCCATAGAAAACGGGACCCTATCCTTGATCCGCCGCCGAAGAAGAAATCGGCTTCGCTGGCGGTCGGGGTTACGGTTGCCGCCGTCATCCACCTTGCGGTTGCCTATTACTTCGTTCGCGCGAAGTTCGAACTGCATGAGGTAGAGTTCTCGGATGAGAAGGTTGAGGTCGACCTGGTTGCGCCTCCGCCGCCTCCGCCGCCACCTCCGCCACCACCTCCTCCGCCGCCCGACCGGCCGCCTCCGCCAGTGGTTCAGCCACGCGTGACGCCGCCGACCGACGTGGCACCGCCGCCTCCGATTCCGGTTCCGCCGGTTCCGAAGGAGCAGAAGCAAGAGTACACTGAGCCACCGCGTCAGATGAACCAGGGCACGCCGCCTCCAGTGGCTCCCCCGGCTCCGGCTTACGTTTCGGCGAAGTGGTCGAAGTTCCCGAACCTCGACGACTACTACCCCGAGCGCGCCTCGGAAGACGAAGTCGAAGGCTCGGCGACCATCGAGTGCACCATTTTGAGCGCCGATGGTAAGGTGAAGTGCAGTGTCGTCAGCGAAACCCCAAAGGGTTACGGTTTCGGCCCCGCAGCGGTCCGGGCCATCGAAGCCCGCGGTCGCGTCGATACCGGCGGTGGTCAGGTTCAACCTGGTCAGAAGCTGAAGCAGACCTTCCGCTTCCAGCTCGGCTAATCGCCGTCAGGCAAAATGTGAAACCCGGAACTTATGGTTCCGGGTTTTTTCTTTTGGGGAAAGACGACAAAAATGACAGTTGCGTCAAAAACCGTTTGATAATATCGTCATAGTCAAGAAAAGACCGATACAAGAAAATCCATTGCCGACTTTTTGATGCAGGTGAATACCGCCTCATCGTTTTCGGACCCGACCCGGCGACCTTGCGGGCTGTAGTCGCTTCTGCGTGATGTTCAATCATGTAAGGAGACCGAAAACATGGACAACCCGGTCCATAACCGCCGCTCGGCTTTAGATATCCAGCCCAGTAAACGTATACCGCCGTCGTTTTACGCGGCGCTTGGCATCGCTGTCGCGGTGCACGCCGGCCTTGCCTATTATCTTCTGGACCAGCGCTTCGGCGCCGGACTCGAGACGGGCTGGGAGCGGCCATCCGAAACGCCACCCATACAGATAGAAATGCCCCGACCGGCAAAGCCCGAACCGGTGAAGCCGAATGTCATTCCGGTTCACAAGACCGTTCTGCCAAATGACGCAAAGGTCGAAACCACGCCTATCATTCCTCTTGACGAGCCTGCGGCCCCGATGAACACAATTGTCGATACCGCGCCGGAACTGCCGACGACGGGAGCCGGGACAGGGGCGGGCACCGGCACCTCGGACGCAACACCCGAACCCGTATATGTCAAGGCGCGCTGGTCGCGCTTCCCCGACAGTGCCGCGCTCACCAACTACTACCCGTCAAAGGCGGCTGACAATGAAGTGGAAGGCTCCGCGACGGTTCAGTGCGTCGTTCTGGACGCTGCCGGGCGCGTGTCGTGCGTAGCGGTCAGCGAAAAGCCGGGTGGCTATGGCTTCGGCGCCGCGACCGTCCGCATGGTCCAGGACAAGGGCCGTGTGGATGTCACCCAGGGCAACGTCCAGGTCGGTTCGGTCCTGCGCCAGACCGTGGTCTGGCGGCTGGACTGATCGTAAACCATAGAGGTGCCGGGACACTCCGAAAGCAATTTCGGAGTGTCTTTTTATTCGGGCTGCGTTAATGTCGCGCCACGATAATGAACAAGGATATCTTGATGAAACAGCATATGGGCAAGGTGGCAGCCGGCATTTCGCTGACCGTTTTATGTGTCGCGGGGGCAATGCTTACGAGCTGTGAAAGCAACGAAACTCTTGGCCGCACGCAACTGATCCTGTTCGATGAAAAGACCCTTGAGCAAAGCGCGCTGTCGGCGTGGCAGGAGCAGCTCAAAACCGCCAGGATTTCGCACGATCCGCAACTCAATGGCCGCCTGCAGAAGGTCGGCGCCCGCATCGTCAATGCGGCCGGCATGGGCGGATCGTCCTGGGAGTACGTCCTGTTCGAAAATGACCAGCCCAACGCTTTCGTCATTCCCGGCAACAAGGTCGGCGTCAATACCGGCCTGTTCAAAGTGGTGAAAAACGACGATCAGCTGGCCGCCGTCATCGGTCACGAAACCGGCCATGTCATCGGCCGCCATGCGGCTGAGCGCGCGTCGCAACAGGCCGCGACGCAGGTCGGTCTTGAGATCGCCACGCGAACGACCGAGGGCAAGGTCCAGCAGGCGGTAGCCAATTACGGCGGGCTGGGCGCGTCGCTGGGTCTCCTTTTGCCCTATTCGCGCAAGCACGAATCCGAAGCCGACAAGATCGGCGTCG
>CBIHPL010000308.1:0-4887 GCA_966212005.1 uncultured Asticcacaulis sp. | reverse complement strand
GTTATAGTTCGGGCTAGCGATGTAACGCGCCAGGTCGCGGCGGGCGTGGTGAGCTTCCTTGAGCCGTGCGTGCAACAGGGGGCGCGTCTGTTCCAGACTGGGGCGGACGGCGTCCTGCGACACCTGGGGCAGTTGCTCGATATGTTTTTCGGTCAGCATGACCGGGGCGGGTTCGGCCTTGCGCGCCTGCATGCGCAGCAGGGCCGCGCCCTGGACGAGATTAAGCGCAACAAGCACGGCGATAATTCCGCCTATGACCAGCCGGCTCTTCATGACGCGGCGTCTGCCATCAGGGCGATGCCGGCGACACTAACCGGTGGCTGCACGGAGGCATCTCCCAGTCCGAAACCCAGCAGTACGCAGGCCATGCCGGCCGCCAGCTTGTAGCCCAGGCCATAGCGCCAGTTCGACAATCCGCGTGTCAGTTCATCCATCAGCCGTTCGGACCAGGGGCGAGCCTGGGGTTGGGACGTGGCGGTCGACAGGATGCGCGCGGCGGCGGCAGGGGCCATGCCGGGGACCTGCCATTGCCGCAGGCTGGCTTTCAGCCGGTCATCTTCAGTGGTCATCGAACAAACTCGCTTTCAGGGTTTTGCGCGCGCGGGATAGCAAGCCCTCCACCTGCTTGAGATTCACCTTCATGATGCGCGCCGCCTCGGGCTGCGTAAAGTCTTCATAGTAGCATAGCACGACCGCCGTTTTCTGCTGTTCGGGCAAGGCGGCGACCGCGCTTGCGATGCGCCGGGCCTCCCCGCCGCGCAGGTAGGCGGCATCGCTGCCTTCGCCAGGGTCGGCCAGCTGTTCCGCAAAAGCGTCGATATCCTCGGCATCGGGCGGGCGGCGACGCATGCGGTCGAGCGCGCACCGAACGAGAATACTGTAGAACCAGGTGGAGAAGGCGGCGCGCCCTGGCTCGAAGCGCGCGGCGTTGCGCCAGATTCTGGACAGGGCGTCCTGGACGGCCTCTTCGGCGTCTTCGCGATTGTGCGTTATGCGAAAGGCGATGGCATGGCCCTTGGCCATGTGGCGGCCGGCCAGCAGACGAAAGGCGAGAGAGTCGCCCCCAGCCACGCGGAGCATCAGGTCGGCATCGGACGGCGACACCGTACCGGCGACACTCGCGACACTGGCGGCGCGTGCCGGAAGGCGGAGCAGGTCAGGAAAAGCGCGGACAGCCTGGGACATTGGGGTACGCAACCTGCGTGGCGCTGGTGGGAGACCGGGAGGGTCGCGCCACGCAGGTTTTGAACTCCGCTTGTGGCGGAATTAGGCCGGCTTGTTGGCGGTCTTTTCAGCCTTCTTGTGATGCTTATGCGCCTTGACCGGCTTTGCCGAGGCCGACTGGGCGGCCGGCGCCTTCGTGGCCGGTGCGCTGGCCGGAGCAGCGACGACGCTGCCGGCCAGCAGGGCGGCGGCGGCGAACAGAGGGGCGGCGATCAGGATTTTCGAGGTCATGAGCGTATGTTCCTTCAGGGGTGCAGAACTGGCGGGCATCATCGTCCGCCTGTTTCTGATACGCACGGTTTTGGCTTTCCCCCCGCCGGCTCGATAAATTTTTTTACGTATCCCTCCCGGCAATGAAAAACCCCCGAAGGCCCAGCCTTCGGGGGTTTTCGAAGTCCCGGTCTCCGCCCTGCAGGCGGTCGTCCGGGCCTTGATTATGCTTGCCTTGGTATGAGCCTCACTGCAGCATGGGCTCCACGACTTCCTGTCGCATGAGTGACTTGATACGCTCGATTTCTTCCTTCAGCTTGAGCTTCTTTCTCTTAAGCTCACCAAGGTATAAGGAGTCCACGGAGGGCGAACGCTCTTCGCGGGCTATGATGGATTTGAGGGATTGATGACGTTGGTCGAGTTCGCGCACTCTCGCTTCAATGGTCATTAGGTTATCCTTCGCTTCGCGCCGGACACCGCGTCCGGCAAGAGTATGGAACACCCGTAAGCGGGGAATGTGGAATCACTTTGAGTTACATTAGGATCACGGAAAAGAGAGAAACTTGGTTAGGCAAAGCTTAAATAGCAAATATCCGTGACCGGTATAAAAATCATGACAGAAAATAAAGTAACACAACGACTTACTGTTGCAATTAGTGGCGCTTCCGGGGCTGTTTACGGTATCCGGGCACTTAAGATGTTGCACCGTGCAAGGATCGAATCGCATCTGGTCGTCTCCAAGGCGGCCGGCCTGTCGCTGACGGCGGAAACCGACCTGTCGCTGGCTGAGGTCCACGCCCTGGCCGACGTCGTGCACAAGCCCGCCGACATCGGCGCGTCGATCGCCTCAGGCTCCTTCAGGACGCTGGGCATGCTGATCGCGCCGTGCTCGATACGGTCGATGAGCGAGATCGCCACGGGGGTCACGTCATCGCTGATCAGCCGCGCCGCCGATGTCTGTCTGAAGGAGCGCCGCCGGCTGGTGCTGATGGTGCGTGAAAGCCCGCTGCATCTCGGCCATCTGCGCACCATGGCGGCGGTGACGGAGATGGGTGCGATCGTTGCTCCGCCCATGCCGGCCTTCTATACGCGGCCACAGAGCCTCGACGACGTGATCGACCAGAGCGTCGCTCGGGCGCTCGACCTCTTCGGCATCGAGACGGACATGAAGCGGTGGGGTGAGGACGTCGGCCTCGATGACTGAGGAGGGCGTGACCGGCTTCTGGGACTGGGCGGTTTCGGCCTATGGCCGCGATGGGGTGGCCGGGGCCTGCCTGACGCTGCAGGACGACCACGGCCAGTGCGTGCCGCTTCTTCTGTGGGCGGCGTGGCGAAATACGCTTGGGCAAGGCATCGGCGACGACGAAGCGGTGAAGGCGGCGGACACCGCGCGCATCTGGGCCGACGACGTCGTGACGCCGCTGCGGCAGGTGCGCAGACGACTCAAAACGGCGTTGGATGAAGGTGATAACGACGTCCGTTTGCCGTTACGTGAAAAAATAAAGAGGGTGGAACTGGAGGCCGAGCGCGCGCTGATGCGCCGCCTGAGCGATATGGCTGCCGAAAAACCCTATATCAAACAAGGAATTGAGGAGGCGCTTCAGGTCGTGGCGCGTGCCTGGGCGCCGGATGTGCCAAAAGATGGACTGGCCTGCCTCGCCGAGGCTCTTACCAAGGCGTGATTTTTGCGCTATGATGCCGTGGTTACGGAGGCCGCTTGGCCTCCTTATTGTCCTTAAACGTCAACCCCTTAGGGCAGAGAGGAGTCGTCCTTCATGCACGACGACAGCAACATCCGCAGTTTGCGCGCCGGAGACGGCCTGCACCTGATCAAGACTGAGGGGGATGTGGCCAAGGGTGATATTGAAAGACGCGTGGCGCAACGCCGAGACGGTGAGCCTGTCCTGGGACTGGTGCCGCATATCGAACTGGCTCAGCCGGACGATATGGATCCGACGGTTCGCGAACTGCCGATCAGCGCCGAGACCGTTGCCTTGCGCAGCCAGGCAGCATTGCTGAAGCAGGAGCATAAGGACCTCGACGAATCGATCCTGGCGCTGGAGGCCGTGCCACAGCCGGACCAGATACTGATCGCCCGCCTGAAGCGCAAGAAGCTGGCGGTGCGCGACAGGCTTTCGACCATCGAAGACAAGATCAATCCCGATATCATTGCCTAGGCGGCATATATCCGAGATATGAAAAGGCCCGCCATCATCACATGGCGGGCCTTTTCATATCAGCACTGCGATTTTCAGGCCGCCAAAGCCTCATCGACACTGGCGCCGATAAAGGTGCCCTTGATATCCAGCGCCTTGTCCAGCCAGACGATATCGGCGCGCTGGCCGACAACCAGGCTGCCGCGGGCGGCGCCTAACCCCAGGAACTCCGCCGGCGCCGTCGCGGCCATGATGGCGGCGTCGACGATCGAGACGTCGGCCAGTTGGACGGCGTTGCGCACGGCCGTGACCATGTCGAGGTCCGAACCCGCCAGCGTGCCGTCGGGGCCGACGCAGACGCCATTCTCGACATGGATGGCCTGGCCGTTGAGGACGAAGGTCTTGGTCTTGGAACCGACGGTCGGCATGGCGTCGGTAACCAGCATGAAGCGGTTCGCCGGGCGCGTGCGCAGGGCGACCTTCAGGACCGGCCAGTCGACGTGATGGCCGTCCATGATGAGGCCGGAGAAGCTGTGGAGATCTTCCAGTGCCGCGCCGACGACGCCCGGCGCGCGGTGGAGCATGGGCGACATGGCGTTGAACAGGTGGGTAAATCCGGTGACGCCAGCCCTCAGCGCCTCGACGGTCTGGGCATAGGTCGCGTTGGTGTGGCCGGCGGCGATGATGACGCCGGCGTTCCGCAGTTCGGCGATGTCTTCCGGCGCGCAGCGTTCCGGCGCCAGGGTAACCATGGCCTTGCCGCGTTTCAGGCTCTTGAGAAGGGCCTTCGATTCGGCATCGAGCGTGCGGAACAGGTCGGGATTGTGAATGCCCTTGCGTTCCTTGGAAATGAACGGACCTTCGATATGGATGCCCAACACGCCCGGGACGCCCTGTTCGACGGCGGTTTCGACGGCGCGCATGGCGCGGTCGATGACGCTCAACTCGTCGCTGATCAGGGTCGGAAGGTAGCCGGTGGTGCCGTAGGGGCGATGCGCCCGGCCGATGGCGGCGATGCCGTCGACATGGGTGTCGTCATTGAACAGGGCGCCGCCACCGCCATTGACCTGGGTGTCGATGAAGCCTGGCAGGAGATAACCGCCGCGCACGTCGATAGCTTCGCCGCCATTGACGGTTTCGCCGGGCAGAATCTGGGCAATGGTTTCGCCTTCGCAGACGAGCGCGCCCTGAACAATGCCCGAAGGCGTAACGATTTGCGCGTTGTTGAATACGGTCTTTTTCATTGTGGTCCCGGTCGTGAGCGCTCAATTCATCAAACGCTGCGGCCTTTCGAAAT
>CBIHPL010000307.1:0-4888 GCA_966212005.1 uncultured Asticcacaulis sp. | reverse complement strand
GACAGGCCCGACGGCTTGTTGAACCCCATGATATCAGCGTCTTCGTAGATCACCATGGATTTGACCCAGGCGACGTCCGCTTCGGAAATGTCGCGTGGCAGTTTCGACGCCGGAATGAATTTCGGCGTCTGCTGCGGCCTGGGCCTTTGGTTTTTAAGCGCCTTCAGGTGCTGTGGGGAATGCTTGACCATGCGAAGCCGTTACCCGCCCTGACCTCCGCCGTCAAATCAATCAGAAGACTTCGGCGGTTTCGTCTTTCTGGGACGGCCATACCAAGAGGACGAGCAAGGTGATCGCTCCGACGCCTGTAAACATCAGCAACATCCACCAGCCGCTGCGATTGATGTCATGCAGGCGCCGCACTCCGGCGAGCAGCACGGGAAGAACGTAAGCCCAGGTCAGGAGGGTTACCACGCCTGTGTCACCAACCATCCTGTCGACACTACTAAGGGCAAACGACACTAAAACGGCCGCCAGGTAGAACCACCAGTATTCAGACCGTTTCGCGCGACCATTACCGTCGACATATTTTTGCAGGCAAACCGTGACGGCCGACACAAATGTCCGGGGCTCTGGCGACGGTCCAAACCTGTTTGGACCCGATGGCTTTATCAACAGCGGCAGAAAAGCCGGAATCACTGACAGGCCAAGAGCGGCCACAAACAACAAATGCCAGATTGAAAAACTTCCCATTCGCCCCCCCCAAAATCACCGCCGGTGTTAGCCGACCCGGTGCCGGCCGTCAACGCTTCTGCTTTTGCTCGCGCAAGGCTGCCCAGGCCTCCAGCCTTTGCCTGACCTTGCCTTCGTGGCCGTCCCCCTTGGGGTCATAAAGGCGCGGCCGCTTCATGCCGTCAGGGAAATAGTTCTGGCCCGAAAACCCGTCCGGATCATCGGGATCATAGATATAGCCCGCGCCATAGCCGATATCCTTCATCAGCTTGGTTGGCGCATTCAGGATGACCGCCGGCGGATCGAGGTGGCCCGTCTCCTTCGCCAGTTGCTGAGCTTTTTTGAAAGCCGTGTAGATGGCGTTCGACTTGGGCGCCGACGCCATATGGACGACGGCCTGGGCCAGCGACAGTTCGCCTTCGGGCGAACCCAGCACTTCGTAGGTGTCGCGCGCCGCGTGGCACAGCAACAAGGACATCGGATCGGCGTTGCCGATGTCTTCGGACGCCATGCGGATCAGCCGCCGCGCAATGAACAGGGGATCGTCCCCGCCGTTGAGCATCCGCGCCAGCCAGTAGAGCGCGGCATCCGGGTCGGACCCGCGCACCGCCTTGTGCAGTGCCGAGATCAGGTTGTAGTGCCCTTCCCGGTCCTTGTCGTGGTTCGGCCGGCGCTTCTGCAGGTGCGCCAGCAGTTCGTCGCTGTCTACAGGGCGTTCGAACCCCATATGGTCGAGCGATTCCACCAGGCTGAGTATGTAGCGGCCGTCGCCGTCGCTGAGCAGTTTCAGCGTCTCACGCGCCTCGTCCGTCAAGGGCAGCTTATGGCCGATATGGTCTTCGGCGCGGTCGATAATCTGGTCCAGCGCCGCATCATCCAGCCGCTTCAGCACGAAGACCTGGGCCCGCGACAAAAGAGCGCCATTCAACTCGAACGACGGGTTTTCGGTCGTAGCGCCGATCAGCGTCACCACTCCCGCTTCGACATAGGGCAGAAAGCTGTCCTGCTGGGCGCGGTTGAAGCGGTGGATCTCATCGACGAACAGGACGGTACGCGCCCCCATGCGGTGGCGCGCCTGCGCTGCTTCGAAAACCTACTTCAGGTCGGCGACACCGGAAAAGACAGCGGATATCTGCTGGAATTCATAGCCCGCGGCCTCCGCCAGCAAACGCGCGATCGTCGTCTTGCCGACGCCCGGCGGTCCCCACAGGATCAGGCTGGGCAGGAAGCCGCGCTCGATCAACCGCGAGATGGCGCCGTCGGGTCCAAGCAGGTGGTCCTGGCCGACGACATCGGCAACGGACTTTGGACGCAGGCGATCGGCCAGCGGCTTTGCGGCCTCGTCTACTTTAGGCAGGGCGTCACGGATGACGGGCTGTGTGTCACCGAAAAGATCGGCCGTTGGGGAAGAAGCCATGAAACAAATATAGAACGATTGTCCTGTGTTTCAATGGCTTTCATTGGATCGGCTAACGGTTGTCGCCGAGTTCCGTCGTGGTGGCTTCCTTGGCTTTCAACGCGGCCTGGGCGTTCTTCGACAAGGTGACCTCAACCGCGGGTCCGAAGCTGTCGCCGCCGGCGTTACCCTTGGACGAGACATATTCGACCGGCTTGGGCTGAAGGACATACTGGACCTTGGCGGTGCCCTGGATGTCTCCCACCGGTGGAATGGCATTGGTCATCGGCGCACTTCCAACTACGCCGGATCGTGCTCCGGCAAAATCATCCTACGCCTCCCGGCTTAAATCCGGCCTAAGCAAGAGCGTTAACGGCGGGCACAAAAAATCGCCGCTGCACGAGGCAGCGGCGCAGGATCTGGAATATTTTCAGGTCTTAGAAATTGAAACGGATACCTGTCGAGTAGCGCGGGCCGAAGCGCTCGTGTTCGATCGGCTTGTCCGGCGTACCGCCATAACGGACAGCTGGCTGGTTGCCGATATTGGAGGCGTCGACATACCATTCCAGGTTCGGATTGATCTGGTAGCGAACCGACAGGTCGATTTCCTCATCACCGTCCCAGTAGACATCGCCGTTGTCGGCGGCAACGACACGCCCGCCGGCCAGGGTGTAGGTGCCGATATCCTGGATCCAGTCGGTCCGGTACTGATAGGCCAGACGAACAGTGACGCCATACTTTTCGTAGATGGCTTGCAGGTTATAGACGGCATCGGACGTGCCCGGCAGGCTGACTGTGCGCGCCGGCACACCGTTGGCGCCAGGGACGGTTACTTCAGAGTCAGCCAGTGTTACCGAGGCGCGGACGCCGAAACCGCCCAGCCAGCCCGGCAGGTTGTTGTCGGCGACAAAGTCCTCCGCCGTTTGCGAGGCGTAGACTTCGAAGCCGCTCAGGTGGCCGTTGCCGCCATTGCGCAGGGTCGTCAGCGTATAACCCGAACGGTCGATGGCGCCCGAATTCAGCACCTCGCGGTTAAACAGGCCGCTCTGGCTGAACAGAACATCCTTGATGTCCTTATAGAAGAAGCCGGCCATGACGAAGCCGTTCTTCGGGTACCATTCCAGATAGGCGTCCAGGCCGGTCTGTTTTTCCGGCTTGGCGTCAGGATTTCCGCCGCTGATCGTCTGGTTCGCATCGCTGTAAGTGAAGTTCGGACGCAGGTCGTCGAAATCCGGACGCGAGGCCGTCGACGTCACACTGAAACGCGCCTTCAGATCGTCGCGCAGGTTCCAGTTCACGTGGACGCTGGGGTAGACAAGGGTGTCTTCGCTTTCGGTGTGGACGACGCGGTAATCCGGCGTCGAGGTGGCGCTGAAGTTGACGAGCGCTTCCCCGGTGTTCTCGACCTTCTCAACGCGCACGCCGTAGACCAGGTTACCCCAGCCAGTGTCGGTCGTGGCCATGACATACCCTGCCGTCTGGGTTTCCGTCACGCGCCAGAAGTTCTGCGCGGCGGCAGTATCGTCGCGCACCAGGGCGCCAGCAGCATCGGCAGCCGCGACGAAGGCGTTGGTCTTTTCCTTGTCCGTATAGTTGAAGGTAAAGCCGAGCGTCTGTTCGCCCTTGTACGGAATGGTCGAAGTCAGGCTGGAATAGGTCGGAACCGTAATGCTCTTCGCCGCCAGGGTCGTTGGCGTGCCCGTGTACTGGACCGGATTGTTCTTCTTGCGGCGCGCGGTGACCAGGCCGCCGAACTCGACCTTGGTGTCGCGACCGAACAGCTGCGTCTTATGGTCGATATCGATCTTGGCCGTATCGGCGATCGTCAGTTCACCACCTTCGATGCGGAAGACCGAGGTCAGCGGCGTCGAGAAGGATTCGGCCGAAGCGACGGCAGCGCCCTTGGTGCGCGCCGTGTCGGTGCCACCCGTCAGATACAGACTGACAGTGGCATGGTCCGGATCACGGAAGTCGTAATCGACGGTCGGGCGCAGGTTGAAGGTCGATGGGCTCTGGAAGGCGAAACCGACCGGCTGGTCGGCGCCGTTGGACGCCTGGGTCTGGTTGACGCGCCACGAGATATCGAAATCGCTCCAGCGATGCTCACCGCCGAAGGTCGTCGTGCCGAGCGTTTCCTTTGAGTCACGGTAGTCGACACGGCCGTTCAGACGGGCGCCGTAAACCGTGCCCTGGGTCGGGTCGTTGGCCGTGAAATAGGCGTCGCTGTTATAGGCGACCTTGGCAGCACTTGTGCCTTGGTCGAGGCGAACGATGAAGTTGTCGCGCAGTTCGTCGTCGTGGAACTGCGTCCAGATGGTCGAGGCGAAGAGCGTATTGTTGTCGTCGATCCTGTAGTCGGTGCGCAGTGACAGCGAGTCGTTGTACCGGGTCAGGCGGTAGTTCTTGTATTCGAACTCGCGGGCGAAGCGCTTGCCCGGCACGTTGGCACGCTCCTGCAGATAGGGATCGACTTCCCAGTTTTCAGTCGCCATTTCGCGCTGATAGTGAGACGCCTGAGCGACGACGCCCAGCTTACCGTCGAGAAAGATGTTGGAATATACGAAGTTCGAATCGTATTCCTGGCCGCCGCCGAGCGCGACGGTACCGACGCCGAGCTTGCCGGTGATCTTCTGGCCCTTGTAGTCAAAGGCACGGCGCGTCCTGATGTCAATATTGCCGGCAACCGTGTCGCCCGGCATCGAGGCGACGATGGCCTTCTGGATAATGACCTGCGAAGCGATGGCCGACGGGATGTTATCGAAGCGCGAGTCGCGGGGGGCGGGCGCCCCGCCCCCCCCGCCCGCGCACCACCAGGTGGCC
>CBIHPL010000306.1:0-4898 GCA_966212005.1 uncultured Asticcacaulis sp. | reverse complement strand
TGAACCGCGTCGCCTTGTCGACGCCCTGTTTCGAGCTAGACCTTAGAGTGGCGGGCAGCAAGCTGGCCGACGATGGGCGTCTGATTGCCTACTGCCCGCTGCTCTACTGCGACGACGCCAGCAAGGTGACCTGGCCCGCCGACGACAGTATCGTCAGCTTCTACAGCGAAGCCTATCTCAGGAATTTCCTCGGGACGGGTTTCGAAAGCACGTTGCAGTCGCATTATGGACGGTCGCCTGATATCTCGTTTCGGTCGTCGTGCTACGATCTGGCCGCAACGACCAGCGCCGATCCCGAGCATGTTATCGGCGCCGGCATTTTTGAGGCCCGTCGTGTCGCCGCCCGGACGGCAGGGGCGAATGACGGTATCAGCCAATGGCTGACGCATATGCCATCGATACTGATTGATCAGCCGGTCGATCGTCTGCCCGATCTGTCGCGCCTCGCCATAGCGCAATTGCGGCAACTGCTGGACCATGAGCGCTTGCAGTCGGACACCTTCAGGAACGCCCTGCTGGACCGCAGCCGGGATCTTGTGGAGGCGCGCAAGGAGACATTGGCTGTCCGCGTCGAATGCAATCTCCTCGGGGAACAGTTGCGGCAGACGCGTCTCGACATGGCCCGTCTGCAGGTCGAACGCGACCGGTTTTTCGGGAACGTAACCGGGCTGCGGGATGCCGTTACTGAACGCGATGAAGAACTGACTCAGGTGCGTAAGGCGTTGAGCCAGGCGCACGTCGACCTTGGACTTGCCGCCGAAAAAATCCGGGTGGCGCAGGCGGATTTGGTCGCTTTAACCATAGAGCGGGACAAGGTCTCCGGGCAGGTCAGCGGTCTGCGGGACGCCGTGGCAAGCCGCGACGACGACCTGACCCAGGTGCGTAAGAGTCTGACCGACGCGCATGTCGAGCTTGGTCTTGCCAACGAAAAAATCCGGGTCGCGCAGGAGGACATCGTCACATTGACGATTGAGCGCGACCAGGCCTCGGGACAGGTCAGCGGGTTGCGCGACGCCGTGGCGAGCCGCGACGACGACCTGACCCAGACGCGTAAGGAACTGGTTGCGGCGCGCGTTGAACTCGGCCTTGTCGCCGAGAAGGTACGGCTTGTTCAGCTGGATGTTGCGACCTTGACTGTGGAACGTGACGAGATTTCGGGTATCAGGGACAGTTTCAAGGATGCCCTGGCGGATCGCGAAGGTGATCTGATCGATGTGCGCCAACGTCTTGTGACGATGCAAATCGATCTCGACAGTGAGCGAAGCCGTGCCTGTGACGCGGAAAGCGAACTGGAGCAGACCCGGAAAACCCTCAAGGATATCCAGAAACTGGACAAGCTGATCGAACCGTGAAGCGGTAGGACATCCTGCCGAAACCGCTTCTTGGCACTTTGGGGCATATATGGGCCGTGCCCCTAAAGCTTCAGTGTCGAGACTTCGTCGATGGCGCAGATGATATGGTACAGCGTGCTGGCGGGCGCCGGCTCGATCTCGAAGCTGCCGTCCGCCTTCATGCGGTCGCGGTAGAGCCCTTCGATCTCGGTCGAGAAATAGAGCTTCAGGCCATTGGAGGCCTCGACAGCCTTGGCGATGGCGGCGTGGCGTTCCGACGGCGCCTGGGCAGCGTCGGCCAGCTTGACATAGGCCTTCATGCGCTCGGTCTGGGCCCACAGGCGCGCCTTGGCGTCCTTCACCGACAGGTCGTCCCACAGCTCGAAGATGGTGGCGTTGCGCGCGGGGTCCGTGCCGGGACCTTCGGCGATGTCGATAAAGCGTTTGGCAATGGCGATGTAGGATGCATCACCCGACATGCGCGCCCAGCGCAGGAACAGCCAGGCCCATTCGAACTGGTGGCCCGGCTCGACGATGCGGCCGGCGTCGCCCGAGATCGGGTTCCAGTCGCCGTCGAAGAATTCGAGCAGGGCGCCGGTTTGCGGGTGGATGAACTTGTCGGCGCACAGTTTTGCGATCTGGCCGGCGATCTCGCGCCATTTGTCATCGCCACCCGCTTCCAACCAGGCCAGGCAGGCTTCGAACATGTGCATGTGCGGATTGGCCTTGAGCGGCAGGCTGCGCGGGTTGGATTCCTCGAAGCCGCGGACCGGGTGCGAATAGTCGCGCAGGATGGCGTCGCGGATAAAGGTGCCGGCTTCCTCCAGCGCCTTGTCCTGCGGCCGCACCTTATAGGCTGAGGCATAGGCCAGCATGGCGAAGGCGTGGTCGTAGAAGTCGAATTCGCCGCGCACGACTTCGGCCTGGGGCGACAGTACGGCATAGAGCATGCCGGTTTCCGGATTGCGCGCCGGACCTGACAGCCACTTCAGGCCCTGGTCGATGGCGGCGTCCGCCTCGCCCTGATAGCCCATGGTCTTGGCCAGGGCATAGGAATAGACCTGGCGGGCGGCGACGCGGGTGCGACGGTCGATATCGTGCGGTGTAGCGTCGAGATTGAGCTTCTCATAGAAGCCGCCCTTTTGCAGGTCACCGCCCTTTTCCCACCAGATCGGCAGGGCCTTGTCGAACAGCCACGTCCGGAATTCGGCCTGGATGGCTTCCAGTTCGTTCTTGAGGGTCACGGAAGAGGGGCTGTCAGGCATTGTCGGCTCGCGCATATAAGGGTAGGGACGAGTAGTCAGTCGGGACGTAAAAAATCACTGCGGTTTGGAGGGCTATCACTTTCGGCGCTTGTGAATCAAGGTATTGATCCGGGGGCGCAAAATACATATGACGCCTTTATATGTTTCAGGGTTCGACATATAGCCTTTTGGTCTCTCTGCGCTATGTCTGAAGAACCGAACCTTACCTGTAAACTGGGGGATGCAATTTTAGATGGCTAGCAAAATTCTACCTGTGATCATGTCCGGCGGCTCGGGAACCCGTCTGTGGCCATTGTCCACGCCGACGGCCCCCAAGCAGTTCCACGCCCTGGCGACGTCCAACACGATGATCCAAGAAACGGCTTTGCGGCTGTCGGGCGCCGACTTCGTGGCACCGGTCGTCATTTGCGGAACCGGCCATTGTGAGCTGGTAAACGCGCAACTGAACAGCATTTCCCGTGACCCACAGCTTGTCGTGCTTGAGCCCTTCGCGCGCAATACGGCCGCGGTCGCCGCCATCGCCGCGCTTGGCGGCAACGCAATCGATCCGGAAGCGCTGGTGCTGCTGGTGCCCGCCGATCACGTCATCACCCGTCCTGATGCCTTCGCTCAGGCAATCGCGGCGGCCAGTGACACGGCGCGCGATCGCATCGTCACCTTCGGCATTCGCCCGACCCATCCCGAAACCGGCTTCGGCTATATCGAGCACGGCGCCGAACTGTCGGACGGCATTTTCGAGATCAAGGCCTTCCTGGAAAAGCCCAACCTGGCCACGGCCACCGAATATGTCGCCGGCGGCCGCCACGACTGGAATGCCGGCATCTTCCTCTTTTCGCCGCGCGTGATGCTTGAGGAACTGGAAGCCTATGCGCCAGAAGTGCTCGAACAAAGCCGCAAGGCCTTTGCGGCCGGCGCGCGCGATGGCGTGCGGCTGACGCTGGATGAAGGATACTTCGCCAAGGTGCCGTCGATTTCGGTGGACTATGCCGTCATGGAAAAGACGAAGCGATCGGCGGTCATTCCGTGCGATATCGGCTGGGCGGACGTCGGCGGCTTTGCCGAGCTGTGGCGTCTGGGCGAGAAGGATGATGCCGGCAACCATGCCAAGGGCACGTCGATCCTGATCGACGCAGAAAATTGCCTGATCCAGAATCACGATGGGCCGCCGATCGCGGTCATCGGCATGAAGGACGTCATGGTCATCTCGACGCCGTCGGGCGTGCTGGTATGTCCTATCGACCGGGCGCAGGACGTCAAGAAGGCCGCCGAAGCCGCCAAGGCGCTGGCTGCCCAATAACAGCTTTGCAAATCAAAGCGAAGTGCGACATTCCGGGGGCTGGTCAAGCCGCCAGTATGACGCTACCAATAGCGTCATGACAGACACGCGTAATGTCGAAACATCGATCCTGCCGCGCCTCGATCCCGAAGAGGCCGGCTATCTGCGCGAGGAACTCCAGGACCTGCGCAACATGGTCAGCCGGGGTGATCCGCTGACCGTGAGCGGCGGCCTTGTCATGGCGTGGTGGGCATTGGTCCTGCTCGTCGGCAATATTGTCCACCTGTTCGAAGTCACCGGCTGGCTGCACACGCACCTGCCCCTGCCGGCGACGGAGGTGGTGATCGGCTATCTCGGCAATCTCCTGTTCCTGCTGCGCCGTCACAAACCCGCCCATGAGCGGTCATGGCGCAGCCGGACGCTGGCGGCCATGTGGTTCATCGGCGGAGTCGCCGTGCTCGTCTTCGTCGGCGGCTGCTACATGGCGGGCATTTACGACCCGCGTCTGTCCCTGGCCTTCGTTGCCATGCTCTATGCCATCATCATGACCCTGACGGCGCTTATCGGCGCCAAGCCGTGGATGGCCGGGCCCGCCATAGGCTGGGCCGTCGTCGCCTTCGCCGTCTTTTGTTTCAACAGCGAACTGTTCCGTCCCGCCTTGTTCGCGGGGGCGTCGCTGTTTCTTATGCTTGTTCCCGGCCTCGTACTGACGTGGCAGGAGAGGAGAACCGCTGTATGAGTATTTTCGCCGCCGATACGCTCAAGGAAGTTATCCACGGCCGGGCCCGCCTGTCCATCCTGGCCTACCTGACGACTGTGGGACGCGCCGATTTCGTTCGCCTGCGCGACGAAATCGCCATTTCCGATGGCAACCTGTCCCAGCATCTCAGGAAGCTGGCGGATGCGAACTACATTACCCTGCACAAGTCGATTATCGCCAGCCGCACCAAGACGGTGGCTGAGCTGACCGCCGCCGGACGTCAGGCTTTTTACGACTATCTGGACAGCCTTCAGTCCCTGCTGGAC
>CBIHPL010000305.1:0-4904 GCA_966212005.1 uncultured Asticcacaulis sp. | reverse complement strand
CCTGCAAATCGTTCCGGCGCAGGGTGATAGAGCTACCACCGCGCCAGACGGATTACAACTTTGAGGATGATCAAGTTCCGGCGATCAGTTTGGTCGCAGCATTTGCGCCAGGCCGAGGCGCAGGCGCACACCGACGACCAGCGCATCCTTGGTTCCGGAGTCGCCGGACGGATGAGAGATATACTGGACATCCGGCTGGACGCTCAGGCTCTCGGTCAGGGCGTAACGATAGCTCAGCTCGTAGATCGTCTCAGGCTTCAGGTCCGCGCCCGCCGACTGCGCATAGGGTTCGCCGAAACGCGCATGGGCAATAGCCAGGCCCACGGCGTCGGAGGGGCGCGACGCGAAGGGCGCGGTCCACACCACTCCTCCGCCGGCATAGGACTCGATCGCCTGAACGTCCTTATTGGCCGCGCCGAGACGAACCCAGCCCGCCACACCGCGATCGCTGTCCTGATCTGGGCGGTAAATATCCCATTTCACCTGCGCATAATAGCCGCTGTTGCCGTGCGACAGACCGGTCCCATCCAGACGCTCGGCGGGAGCCGTATAGCTCCATGCGCCCAGCTTGACGTAGCCGCCATCAAAGCCCTGTTCGGCTTCGATGGCCCAGTGCGCGCCATCGTCCTTATCGAGCTTGATGCCGATGAAGCTTGACTGGTGTTTCGGATCGCCGGCCACACCGTCGAACAGTCCGGCGCGCAGCCGCAGACTGTCCGAAGCCTGCCATTCGCCAACCACACCCAAGGCCGAAAACGGAAAGATCGACGGCCCGGACTGCGAGTAATCCGGGCCTATGCCATGCGAGGCTCCCAGGAACAGCGTGCCGGCTTCCTGGACATCGAACATGGCGTTGAGATTGATCAGTCCGCCGGTCAGCGACCAGCGACCGGCGCCGCCCGTCTTCCGCACCCAGGCTTCGAACAGGCGCGTGCCGCCCGGCGCATCGATGTTCGACACGACCTGGGCGTCGCCGCTATGGATTTCGGAGAACCCGCCGCCGGCATCGGCCAGCACATAGGCGAAGCCCTCCCAGCCATTGTCACCGGTCCAGGCCGCGGACAGGTCGAGGTTGCCCATCACACGAGCGCCCTGGCGCAGGCCACCGGATGTATTGGCAAGGAGGTCGGTCGTCAGCACCGCATCGTATTCGACCTCGGCGTGGGCGACGCCCCCCGTCAAGGCGAAAGCGGCGAGAGACAAAAGACCGGCATGGAAGGCAGCTGATACGCGCATGGGGATACCCTGAAACTCTTGGGCATCTGCCCATCGGTATCCACGTTACGCGACAAGTTCTAGGTTACGGTTTATGGACAGGGTTACCAAGTGGTAAACAGATGGCCCACGGCTTGCTGGGCGACACAGGTCCGAATAACAAGGTGTTCCAGTATGAAACCGCTTCTGAGCCTGATCTGCCTGACCCTGATCGCCGCGCCTGTTCACGCCGCCCCGGCCACGCCATCCGCGCCAGCCGTCGAATCCTGCCGCGTCCGGGCCGAAGCCGCAGTAAAGCGGACGGCGGCCTATCGATACGGTTCCGTCCGTGAGAAGCAGGCGCTTCTCCGCGGCCAGGCCGTCGCCGCCTATGTCCGCGTCTGCGTGGCGCGCCAGAGCTAAGCTGCCTCGGCCGACTGGTTCATTCGCGCCAGGAATTCCGCCACGCGGCCGCGCAGGCTCTCCGCCTGTTCCGACAGGTTCTGCGACGAGTCGAACAGATGCGCCGAGGCGTTCTCGCTGCGCGACGTCACCTCCGATACCTGCCCCAGATTGTCGCTGATCATCCGCGTTCCATCGGCGGCAAAGGTCATGTTGCGGGCGATTTCCTGGGTCGTCGCCGTCTGCTCTTCAACCGTCGCGGCCAGAGACGTCGTCGCCTCGGTGATGACCTCGACCGTGCCGCGAATGTCGGTCAGGGCGGTGACGATTTCACGCGTCGCGACGTGCATGTCGTCGATGACCGTGTTGATTTCGACGATGGAACGGCTGGTCTGGGCCGCCAGGTTCTTGACCTCATTTGCCACAACGGCGAACCCCCTGCCCGCGTCGCCGGCGCGCGCCGACTCGATGGTGGCGTTGAGCGCCAGAAGATTGATCTGGCTCGATATGTCGGCAATGACCGTCGTGACGGCGGCAACCTTTTCCGACGCGGCCGACAGCTTCTGCACCACGGCATCGGCGTCCTGGACCTTGTGCGCCGACTCGGCGACCTGACGATTGGCGGTCTGGACCTGATCGGAAATCTCGCGGATCGACGCCGCCATTTCTTCGGCGGCCGAGGCAACGGCCTGAACGCTGGCGCTCGTTTCGCTCGCGGCCGAAGATGCCGACACCGCCAGTCCGGCATTGGTCTTTAACTCGCCCGTGACGGTTTGGGCAATCTGCGACAGCTCGGATGCCGACGATGCCAGTTGGGCGACCACGTCCTGGACGCCGACTTCGAAGTCGCGACTCAATTGCGCCTTGTCCGTCACCAGGTTCCACAGCATCATGGCGCCGGTATATTGACCCCGTGGATCGTGAACGGCGGAAATCTGCAGGTCGATGCTTTCGTTGCCGATGTCGACGCGGGTGCGGTGCGGCAGGTTGGCCGGATTCGACAGGATACGGCGCTGCTGCTCGGGATTTTGCTGGAACATGTCGATCGACTGATCGAGCAGCCGGCCCTGATATTTCGGCAGGTGAGAGCCTACGCGCTCCAGCAGTTTTTCGGTCGCAACATTGGCGTAGGTGATGCGGAAATCGTTGCGCACATCGACCGCGACCACGGGCGTCGGCATGGCCTGGACCATGCGATCGACCAGAAAGGCCTTGCGGGCCGTATCACGCAGGGCAAGGATTGCCTTTTCCAGCGTGCCCAGTTCGTCCTTGCGGCCGGTCACGCTGATATCGGTGTCGGTATCGCCGCCGGCAATGCGCGAAATGCTTTGCGACAGACTGCCCAACGGACGCAACAGGTCGCGCCACATCAGCCAGGTCATGGCCGTCACGCCGGCGATGGCCAGCAAAGACATGATAAGGACGGTCAGGCCGATCTGTCTTTCCTCAGTCGCGGCACGCGCCTGCAAGTCCTTCATCCAGCCTTCGATCTGGCCAGACAAGGTTTCGTTGCTGGCTTCCATCGCCTTGAACTGGTCATTGAAAGTCGACAGGAGAGCGACCTCGGTCTCGGGCGTCGCGGAAATGACGGCTTCCCCGGCCGACCGATAGGCGGTCAGCGCGCTCAGGGTGGCATCGAAACTTTTCTTCAGATTGTCAGGCAGCGCCTCGGCCTGATTGGCCTGCAGGTTGTTCTGGAAGGATTGGGCATGGGCACGGAACTCTTCCCCCGCCCCGGCGACACCCGCATTGTCCGCCCGGCCGCGCGCCACCAGTGCCGCCAGCACGTCCGCGCGCATGGCGTCGTGCATCATGTCGCCTTCCATGTGACGCTGAGTGATCTGGGTAATAACCGAGGATTGCTGCATCCGGGCCTGCGACAGGCGCGACGCCATTCCGTTGGTGACGACCATGCCGAGAACCAGCAGGGCGCTGAGGGCCCCGATACCGATGAACTTGGTTCGAAGTTGCATTTCCCCGCCTTTCACTACACGCGTACATATGCGGTCGTTATGAGGGACTTACGCTTAACCGGGGGTTAAGCGAACGGCGTTCGCAAGCCCTGGATATTACTTAATATCAATAAAAACAATCGGATAAAAATTCATAATTCGTCATCACGCCTTTTTGAGCGCACGCAACCCCGCAAGAGACATAACCCGTTGCGACGGCGCGACCGCAATTCAGAGATGCACCTGCCACCTGTTACCGGCGTCACGCCTGCACGGAAATTGCGAGGTTATTCCCGCACCCTATTGACAAAGGCCCGGCGACGGTGAATCCTGATCCTGTCTGGGCAGACCAGACGTCACATCGCAATGAGGGAGCCTCATGCACTACGATTTCATCGCCTTTATCGGGCGGTTCGAACCTTTTCATAATGGCCATTTGTCCGTCGTCCAGCGCGCGCTGCAAAGCTGTGACCGGCTCATCATGCTGATCGGCTCAGCGCAATCGGCCCGTTCGACCCGCAATCCCTTTTCGTCCGCCGAACGCGAAGTCATGCTGCGCGCCGCATTGGGCAGTGATGCCGACCGCGTTATCGTTCGCCATCTTGTCGATCATCTCTATAACGAAGGCGCCTGGCAAGCGGACGTCCAGCAACACGTCGCCGACGTCGTCCGCGCGGCCGGCAAGCCCCTGAGTGAAACGCGCATCGGCCTGATCGGCCATGAGAAGGACGAGACGTCCTGGTACCTGCATGCCTTTCCGCAATGGGACCTGATCGACGTGCCGTTTGCGTCGGGCCTGTCCGCGACGGAATTGCGCGACCACCTGTTTTCCGAGGACGACGGCGCGCTGCGGCTGGTCGAAGCCAATGTCCCAAAGCCGGTCTTCGAGACACTGCAGGCGTTCCGCAAGACCAGGACCTTCGCTCAGCTGGCCGAAGAATACCGTCACATCGTCGCCTACAGGGCGGCCTGGGCCAACGCGCCCTATCCGCCGACCTTCACGACGGTCGACGCCGTCATCGTCCACTCCGGCCACGTCCTGCTGGTCAAGCGTGGCGCGCAGCCCGGCAAGGGTCTGTGGGCGCTGCCCGGGGGGTTCGTCAATCAGCACGAGACCCTGCTGACGGCCGTGCTGCGCGAACTGAAGGAAGAGACGCGCATCAAGCTGCCCCTGCCTGTCCTGCGCGGCAGCCTGAAAGGGCAGCGCGTGTTTGACGACCCTGAACGGTCGCAGCGCGGGCGAACCATCACCCATGCCTTCCACTTCGAAGTCCCGAGCGGCGACCTGCCCCCGGTGCGTGGATCGGATGACGCCGCCCGCGCCCGCTGGGTGCAACTGGCCGAAGCGCGTCAGAT
>CBIHPL010000304.1:0-4909 GCA_966212005.1 uncultured Asticcacaulis sp. | reverse complement strand
ATCTGGATCAGGCGCGGGCGCTCGGCGTCGTAGTCGGCCGCCCAGCGCAGGCCACGCGGTTCATAATCAGCGCGGATCGCCTGGAACCTGTCCCAGAACATCTTGCCGTCGCCATCGATCGTGCCTTCGCCATAGATCCGGACGTCGGACTGTTCATAGACATTGAGCAGAGCCGAGGGCCAGGTGATCTCGACGCCGGCAATGCGGGTCGGCTGGCGCGGATAGGTGTCCATGGTCTGGCGGCCCAGGAGACGCACCCCCTTGTCGAGGCGCAAGGCCATGCCCGATTTGAGAAACAGCGACCCTGTCAGATAGGTTCCGGGCCTGAGCACCAGCGTGCCATGGCGGGCGGCCGTGGCATCGATCGCCTTTTGCAAGGCGACGGTATCGTCGGTGACCCCATCACCCGTGGCGCCATGGGTTTCCGCGCGCACGACAACCGTCGTCAGCCCGCGCGGCACCGCCGGATCCACCGCCGCCAGCGCATGCGCCGGCATCATCACCACGCAGGCAATGACGGCGATCAAGGACAGACTTAGACGCGTGCACCAGGCCACGAACGGCTCCTAACGATAAATGGACCACCCTGAAAAAAGCGGAGCGCACGCCTCGGGAAAGCGCGCGCTCCACGAGGCTTCAGG
Source organism: uncultured Asticcacaulis sp. (assembly GCA_966212005.1). Lineage (GTDB taxonomy): Bacteria > Pseudomonadota > Alphaproteobacteria > Caulobacterales > Caulobacteraceae > Asticcacaulis. The sequence goes on along the minus strand of CBIHPL010000304.1, from coordinate 4,268 downwards.
AGGTCTTCAGGGTCCACTCCGCATAGGCGTCGAGCGCTTTTTGCGGCATGGCTGAGTACCAGGAGTAGCCGTTGCGGCGACCCTTGGAGATAGTGTTGACGTCATCCCGGATCGACTTGTCCCAGTCACCGAAGATGGGCTTTCCCGTCCGGATGTCGTAATTGCGCGACCAGATCGGACCCGCCCCCGGCTGGTCGATCAGCTTGCGTCCTTCTTCGTCGCTGACCTTGGTAAAGGCCTTGCCGTAGATGGCATGGTCTTTCAGCCAGGCAACGCCGGCATGGATCGCGGCCTTGATTTCCGGCGACGGGTTCGGCTGGCGCATCAGGAAGATCAGCACGTCGGCGCTCTCGGCGCTGGCCAGGGACCGCATCTCGTAGTTCCGCGCCGATATCGGTTCCAGCGTCAGGGCGTCGACCTGCTGCGGCCACACCGTCTTCTTGCCGTCGACCAGAACTTGCGCCTTGAGGATGACATCGACCGCACGCCTGCTGGCCACGCCCGCCTTTTCGCGCAGGTCGGCGGAGATAAAGGCGAATTCCGGCTTACCCTCAGCGACGTCCTCAAGGATCATCGAGGCTTCGGCGACGGCATTGTCGTTGAAGGTGATGCCGTCGTGAAAGCCGCCTTCGATCGGATAGATCTGCGGCCAGCCGCCGTTCGGATACTGGGCGGCGAGAAGGTAGTTTACGGCCCTGGCAATGCTCTTGCGATAGACGTCGCCATCCTTGCCCGGCAACTGCTGCTGAACCCGGCCCAGGAAGCGCATCTCGGTCGTGGTGGCGCCATTGTCGAGCGTGCCGACGAACGTCCAGAAGCGGTCCTTGGGCGCATCGAAGCTGCCGGTGCCGACCTCCATGGTCTCGGCATTGTTGCTGTAGCGCTGGCCCGGCAGGCGCTTGGGTCCGGTACGGTTCTGGTTCTTGCTCCAGCCGCCGGCCGGGGTCTGGAAGCTGACAATGGTGTCGGCGATAGCGCGCGCCTCTGGCGAACCGTACCAGACGGCGTCCTTGTTGAGCACCATGTGACCACTGCCGGCGACTGGCGGCGGAGGCGGCGTTTCGCCGGGCTTCAGTTCGGCGGCCAGTGTGGCGCGGTCCGTCTTTTCCTGTGCCTGCGAGCGGCGGATGTAGTCCGCCCAGGCGGTACGCTGATCAGCCGGCAGTTCGCCAAGACGGTCGACCGTCAGCGAACGCGCCGGTGTATTCTCACCGATCACCGCGGCCTGAATGGTCAACGGCTGGGCCAGGCCAGCAATGGCTACCGCACACGCCAGAAGGTTCACCTTCATTGTCCGTCCCTGTTTTTGAAATCGTTTATGTCAAAATTGATACGGACAATTCAGCATTTGTAAACACAAATGATCAGGATCGATAAATAATTTTGAAAATAGTTTTAAATTTGAAACTTTATCGGGCAGAAAATTTCAAGCAGGGAAAGAATGTTGCAAAACCCGCACAATTCATCATCTTCAAGCAGGCTTAGCTGCAATAAGTTGATTGTAATACAAATAAAGCGCTGGCACATCGTCAAAAGGCGCGCGATATTGCCATGGGAAGGCGCCTGGTACGGGAACAAGCTACCTTCTTTTCGCTTATTTTTCCGGTACTTCCGTGTGCCGCCCCTGCCCTCTGCACGTTCAGATAACAACCGCTGCGTCACCGTTCCGAATAATGGATAGGGTTGTCAGTATTTTTTGCGAACAGATATGCACAGCCACTCCGCCCAGGATGACCCGATGCCAAGCCTTCCTCCACTGCCCTGTCTATCCCGCCGCCAGTTGCTGACTGCGTCGGCCGGCGCCGTCGCGATGGCCGCCGTCCGCCCCGCGATCGCTGAAACGGCGATCGACCGCCAGGCACTGGTCACGCGGCATAACCCTGTGCTTACCGAAATCGATCCCTCGGCGCCACTCATGCTCGGCAACGGCAATATCGGCTTTACCGCCGACATTACCGGGCTTCAGACCTTCACCGAACCCTATTCGCAGATCGCGCCCCTTTTGATCGAGGCGCAGTGGGCGTGGCACAGCTTCCCGAATCCGCAGGGCTACAGCGTCAAGGATACCCAGGTGGAAATGGATGTGCGCGGAAGCAAGCGCCGCTATGGCTACATCAGGGACTGGGCCGAAGCGTCGAAAAATCCGGCCGTCGCCTATATCCGCGAGAACCCGCACCGCTTCTCGCTTGGGCGTATAGCGTTCGACCTGAAGGCGAAGGACGGCAAGCCGGCAAGCTTCAAAGATATCCGAGACACGACACAGACACTCGACCTGTGGACGGGCACGCTGACCAGCCGCTTCGTCTATGACGGGGAAGCGGTCACCGTCGTTACCTGCGTCCTGCCCTATCAGGACGCCGTATTGGTCGAGATCGAGTCGAAGCTGGTCGCCGATGGACGGCTGGCCGTCATGGTCAAATTCCCCGGCGTGTCGAAGTCGCTCAATCCCGATCCGTCCGACTGGTCGAACCCGGCGGCGCATACGACCCGCGTGCATTACAGAACCGCCAGTGAGGTTCGCGTGGAGCGGCGCATCGACGCCACCACCTATCACTCCGCCATTATCGCCCATGGCGGGCAGGTCAAGCCGGCCGGTCCGCACGCCTGGCGGGCCTCCGCCACTGGCCGTACCCTTGCGGTGGTTACGCAATTCGGCAAGGAGCCCGACGTCTCCCTGCCTGCGCCGGCACAGGCCAGGTCTGCCGTTGCCGCGCACTGGCGCGACTATTGGTCGAGGGGCGGCATGGTCGAATTTTCCGGCAGCACAGACCCGCGCGCCAACGAGCTGGAACGGCGGGTCATCCTGTCGCAATACCTGATGGCGGTGAACGCGTCGGGCGACTTCCCGCCGCAGGAAGAGGGCCTGTTCTCAAACAGCTGGAACGGCAAGTCGCATCTGGAAATGCACCCGTGGCATTCGGCGCACTTTGCCCTGTGGGGCAGGCCGAAATTGCTGGAAAACAGCCTCGGCTGGTATCTGGCACACCTGCCGGCCGCCAAGGCGCGCGCCGGAGCGCAAGGGCTCAGGGGTGCGTGGTGGCCGAAGATGATCGGGCCGGATGGTGTCGACAGCCCCAGCAAGGTCTCGCCCTTCATCATGTGGCAGCAGCCCCACCCCATCTATATGAGCGAGCTGATCTGGCGCACCGGACAGGACAGGACCGACCGGAACCAGGCCATCCTGACGCGCTATGCCGAACTGGTCGAACAGTCGGCCGAGCTTCTGGCTTCGTTTGCTTACTTTCATGAGGCGTCGGGCCGCTACCGCCTGGGACCGCCGATCATTCCGGTGCAGGAAAACTTTGACCCGCTGACCACCTTCGATCCGCTGTTCGAGGTCGCCTATTATCGCTGGGGCATCGAGACGGCGCAGGTCTGGCGCGAACGCCGGGGTGAGCCGCGCCGCGCCGACTGGGATGCGGTGCTGGCGAAATGGCCGGAGCTGCCGCAAAAGGACGGGCTCTATCTGCCGACGCGCTCGACGCCCGACTTCTGGGTACGCGCCGCCGGGACCTGCCGCGCCAATGCCGTGGACGAGTCGTGCCAGAACCGCGACCATCCGTCTTTCCTGATGGCCTTGGGGTGGCTGCCCGGCCGCGATGTCGACCGCGCCATCATGCGCCGCACGCTCGACCGGATGAAATCCGACTGGGACCTGCGCCAGACCTGGGGCTGGGATTACGCCATGATCGCCATGACGGCGGCGCGGCTGAATGCCCCGGAAGAGGCCGTCGACTGGCTGTTCTTCGACGCTAAAAACAACAAGTACGGCAAGAGCGGCATGACCCCGCGCGTCCATCTCGACGCCCATGCCCAGGCTTTTGTGCCGACGACGACGGGTGCGTCTCAGGTCAACCCGGACGGCCCGGGATATCAGCGCGCGGCGGAAACCTATTTCCCGTCGAACGGCAGTCTGCTGCTGGCGGTCGCGCTAATGGCCGGCGGCTGGGATGGCCAGGGCGGCCATGCCCCGGGCTTCCCGAAGGGGTGGAAAATCAAGGTCGAGGGGCTGCGGCCGTCTCTATGATTTGGTGACGACATAACTCGTCGCACCTCCGAAATCCCCCTTCCGTCCGCTTCGCGTCCACCTTCCCCTTAAAAGGGGAAGGAAAAGAGAAGAGGATATCTGGTCTCCCTTCCTTCCTCGTTCACGTGGGCTTGGCGCCAGCGAAAGTACAGCTTTCGCAAGCCATGGGCAGCGAGCGTAAGCGATGCTGACGGAAGCAACTGTCTTTATCGGGCGTAATTTTGGTTATACTTTACCATTG
>CBIHPL010000303.1:0-4935 GCA_966212005.1 uncultured Asticcacaulis sp. | reverse complement strand
TGAAGCCCGAGGCCAGCAGGGCTGACGGATCGGCGCGGCCCAGTTCCATGACGATGGCGCCGTCCGACGCCCGGCGCAGCAACGTCTTCGTCGGATCGGTTGGCGACGACATACGGTCTATGATCCACTTGCCATCGTCCGAAACGCGCGTTTCGTGGTCGAGCGGCTCCGGCGTCAGGTTATTGATCTTGCCGTTCAGGTCGACGCGATAGAGGCTCTTGTAATAGGGGTTCACGCCCGGTTCGCGGCCAATGCCGGTGACCAGGATCGGACCGCCCTTGCTGATATGGGTGATCTCGGTGACCTCCCAGTTGCCCTTGGTCAGCGCCTTGCCGCCATTGGGGTCTTCGCCGCGCTTGATGAAGTAGAGCTGGGCCCAGTCCGAACGCTCCGAAATGACCAGGTAGCCGCCCAATTCAGAGGTGTTGCGGATGGCGGTCGAGGTGACGGTGACCAGCGGCTTCAACGATTCGCGGACGCGGACCTCCGCCTTGCCGGTCGTGGCGTCGGCCTCATAGAGCCGGACCTCGCCATAGCCGCGCTGCTGCCATTCATAGATGACGTGACCGGCTTCGTCCCAGTAAAGCGCCGGGTCGCCCGGCCATAGCAGGGACTGGGCCGGCGCATCGATGGCGGTGATGGCGGCATTGCCCTTGATGGCCTCAGCCGGATCGATGACGATCGGGTTTATCTGCGGCACGTCCTTGGCGCCGGCGGTCGGGTAGACGTAGGAGAATTCGCGTGCGAACTGGCTGCCAGCCGGGTTCTGCTGGACGGCGTGCCAGATATAGCTGCCGTTGCGGTCCAGGCGATAGGTCAGGAGTTTTTTGGAATCCTGCGACCACTGCACTGAGACATTGTTGTTCGGCGTCTCGGAATTGGCGGCAACCATGTCGCCAAGCAGCGGATAGTTCTGGCCGTAGCGCCGATCGTATGAGCCATCCGCCGTCAGCGCGGTTTCCTTGCCCGTCGCGACTTCGATGAGCCACAGATTGTAGTTGCGCGCGACGACCTTCCACTTGCCGTCGGGCGAGACGACGCCATCGGTCTTCGCAGGCACATCGGCTGCCTTCAACGTGTTTGCCGCCGTGTCATAGAGCCAGTCGCGCCCGGCGGCCGAGACCTTGAGGACCTTCGTTTCCGGATCATAATCCTGAAGACGGATATCGGCCGCGCCTTCGATCTTGGCGTCCTGCGCTTTCAGCAGGGGAACAAGCGTCGCCTCGGTGACAAGTTCGCGCGCCGTGGCCGTTTGCGGGTCGGCCAGCATGAAGCGCCCTTCCCCCTTTTTGCCGAGGCGGTAGACCACGCCCTTGCTGCCAGCGACGAAACGCGCGCCGATATTGAGGTCGGTGATCATGGCGCTGACGCCCGCGTGCATGTACTTTTCGGCCTGGGCAGCGCGCGGGTCCTGCGTCGTCGCAACCGCAGGAGTCTGGGCGAAAGCCGCCGTGGCGGGTGCGGCCATCAGGGCGGCGGCGCAGACAGCGAACATCAGTGAACGAACACGCATGGTAATTTCCGATTTTTGAGGATTATTAGTCGGCCGTATTGACCGTGACAGTCAGGCTGCCACCGTTGTCGGCGAAGATGTCGTCGTTGATGCCGAATTGCAGCTTCTCGGCCTTTGGCGGCACGGTCACCGTAAAGCTGCTGCCGACGGCAAACGGCCGGGCTACCAGCACACCCTTGCCATCGACAAAGGCGCCGATCAGCTCATTGAGGTGGACAGGATAGAAGTCGGGATGGACGTAGCGGGCCGGAAAGTCGGTGCCTGAGCCGCCGGGCTGATCGGTGGCTATGAATTCCGCCTGGCCTTCGGGGCCGAACGATCCGCCACCGGCGACAGTCGTGGTCGAACCCGTCGCGGTGATGGCGACATCGGTTCCGGGCACGATCTTCACGCCCTTGACCTCGGCGGGCTTTGTGCCGTCGTCCCTGGAAAAGGCCACCATCGGATTGGCTTCCAGGCTCCACGGCATGGCCGTTCCCGGTACGGTGACAGTGGCTTCGCCTGCCCACGCCGGTCCCGCGAAAATGGCTGCGACAGCCAGACCCAAAAGCCCATGTTTCCCTATCATTGCCTCGCCGCGCCTTATGTGATCCTGATCTCGATTTGGCAGGAAAATCGCATCCTAGTCAAATAAATTATACGATATACGAGACGATTGACACTGGTCTGATGATGACTTCATATCTAGGCTGGATATGGAATTGAGGGATCTATAATGGGCGTTGGCGGCGTTCGCAGAATAGTCGTTGTCGGAGGCGGCACCGCAGGGTGGATGGCAGCGGCAGCTCTGACGCGCGCCTATGGCGGTGCCGGATACAGCATTACCCTGATCGAATCCGACGAGATCGGCATTGTCGGCGTCGGCGAAGCGACCATTCCGCCGATCCAGGAATTCAACGCCATGCTGGGCCTGGATGAGAATGACTTCCTGAAGGCCGTCAACGGTACGATCAAGCTCGGTATCCGTTTCATCGACTGGAAGCGAGAAGGCAGCGAATACTTCCATCCGTTCGGCGTCTATGGCGTCGATATGAGCGGGATGAACTTTACCCACCACTGGATGCGCTATCGCAAGGCCGGCGGCAATGCCGACTTCGGCCTGTTCAATCCCCAGACGGTGGCCGCGCGCCAGAACCGTTTCGGCCGCATGCAGGAAATCAATCCCAAGGCGCCGCCGGTCAACTACGCCTTTCATTTCGATGCGTCGCTCTACGCGAAGTACCTGCGCGCTTTTTCGGAAAAGCTGGGCGCCGTTCGCCAGGAAGGCAAGATCACCCGTGTAGAACAACACCCCGAATCCGGCGACGTCACCGGCGTGGTGCTTGAAAACGGCCAGGTGATTGAAGGCGACCTGTTCATCGACTGCTCGGGCTTCCGCGGCCTGCTGATCGAACAGACGCTGAAAAGCGGCTATGAGGACTGGTCGAAATGGCTGCCGTGCAATCGTGCCGCCGCCGTGCCGTGCGACAAGGTGGGGCCCGCGACGCCCTACACGACCTCGACCGCCCGTGAAGCCGGCTGGCAATGGCGCATCCCTCTGCAGCACCGCACCGGCAATGGCTATGTCTTTTGTTCGGACTACATGTCCGAAGACGAAGCCGCCGCGAAACTGCTTCAGCGCCTCGACGGCAAGGCCCAGGCGGAACCGCGCATCCTGAAATTCGTCACTGGCCACCGCCGGCAGATGTGGAACCGCAATGTCGTCGCCATGGGCCTCGCTTCCGGTTTTCTGGAACCATTGGAATCGACCTCGATCTGGCTGGTCCAGGTCGCCATCCTGACGCTGATGGCCTATTTCCCCCGCGAAGCCATCACGCCGGCGCACCGCGAGAGCTTCAACCGCGATCTGCTGGAATCGTATGACAACGTCAAGGATATCCTGATCGCGCACTCCAAGGTCACGGAACGCCAGGACACGCCGTTCTGGGCTTACTGCAAGAATATGGACATTCCCGACAGCCTCGCCTTCCGGCTGGGCTCGTTCAAGGCGATGAACCAGGCGCGGGTGCGCAATGCAGAATTGTTCAAGGACGCCAGCTGGTTCGCGGTCCTGGTGGGCCAGGGCATGGAGCCGGGGTCGTATAATCCCGGCGCCGACCTGATGCCCGAAGATGAATTCAGGTGGCGCATGGACCGCATCCGCGAAGGCACGGCGGCAATGGCAGGCGTCATGCCGTCGCACGAGGCTTATATCGCCAGGGCCTGCCCCTCCCCTCAACGGATAGCGATGTGATGCTTCGGATTGCTTGAAACATGGAAAACCCCGCCGACACGATCGGCGGGGTTTTCTATGCGTGTCCCGGCTCCATTGGAGCCGGGTGTTTCGCAAGCGATCAGTAGCGGAAACGTGCGCTGACCTGAACCGTGCGGGCCTGAACCCGGATGCCCTGCGGCAGCAGATTGTCCACGCCCCACGTCATCTTGGTGTTGTTCTGCAACAGGTTCGTGCCTTCGATCGACAGGGTCATGTACTTGACCGGCGTCCAGTTGACCGCCGCGTCGAGACGCGATGTGGCCTCCACGTAAGGCGAGTACTGCGGCAGCCAGTGCGTCCATGCACGATAACGGTCACGGTAGTTGTAGGCAACACGGGCGCTGAACTGCGGCGTGTCGTAGTACAGGATCGCGTTATAGGTATAGCGCGAGTTGCCGATGGCGTTGTCGTCGTCACCCGGATAATCGATCTTGGCGATCTGGTTATACGAGTAGTTGAACTGACCACCCAGGTTCTTCCAGTGGCCGGGCATGAAGTCGAAGAAGCCCTGCACGTTGAATTCGTAGCCTTGGAAGACGCCTTCGCTTGCGTTACGCGGACGCCAGATGTTGTAGGTCTTGCCATCGATGACTTCCGGACGCTCTTCGTCATAGATGAAGCCGTCCGGCTTCTTCAGGTATGCGGCGAACGAAATCGCGCCGCCACGGCCGAAGTAGTATTCCAGAGACGCGTCGAAATTGTCTTCGCGGTTCGCCTTCAGATCGGCGTTACCACCCCAGCCCGTGCCGACGCCGGTCTGTGGGTTATTGAGGAAGGTGAACGAGGTCGCCTGGTTGAAGTTCGGACGCTGGACGTTTTTCGAGTAGGCGACGCGTAACTGCAGCTTCGGCGTGAAATGCGCCACGATATGCGCGCTCGGCATCAGGTCCTTGTAGTCGAGGCTGGTCGTCCGCGGAACCATGCGCACGACTTCGGCGTAAGGTGCGGTCGAGATGACGTCGATCTGGCGGTCGATCGAGAAGCTGTTCCCCCAGGTGTGCACCTGACGGGCGCCGACGACACCGTCAAAATTGACGTTGAACAGATCGAAGCCATAGAAGACCTGGGCAAACAGGGCTGCCGTGTTTTCACTTGTTTCGAACGTGCCCATCATACGCTCGGTCTGGACTTCTGCAGTCGCCCACTGCTGGGTGTAGGGAACCGCTGT
>CBIHPL010000302.1:0-4939 GCA_966212005.1 uncultured Asticcacaulis sp. | reverse complement strand
GGCCTGCCTGGCTTAGGCGGCGCCAAACCTCCTTCGGGCCTGTTCGGTGGCCTGCCGGGTCTCCCCGGCGCAAAGCCGTTCGACCCAACCAAGAAATAGCAAGTTAGGAATATACAATGCTTAAGATTCGTCTGTCCCGCGGTGGCTCCAAGAAGCGCCCTTACTACACGATCGTCATCGCTGACGCCGCCGCCCCGCGCGACGGCAAGTTCATCGAAAAGGTCGGCACCTATAACCCGATGCTGCCGAAGGACGCCCAGCGCGTCACGCTGAAGGTCGAGCGCATCCAGGAATGGCTCAAGAAGGGCGCCCAGCCGACCGACCGCGTCGCGCGCTTCCTGTCGCAGGAAGGCCTGGTGAAGTGGGAACACGGCAACAACCCGCAAAAGGGTACGCCGGGCAAGAAGGCTCAGGAACGTGCCGCTGAACGCGCCCAGCGCGAGCAGGACCGTCTGGACGCCGAAGCTGCTGCCAAGGCTGAAGCTGAAGAAGCCAAGAACGCTCCGGCCGCTGAAGAAGCGCCTGCTGCTGAAGAAACCCCGGCCGAAGAAGCCTAAGGCTTTCGGGATATTGGATAGAAAGGCCGGAGCATGTGCTCTGGCCTTTTTCCGTTTTAGCCGCCATAACTTGCTTTGCGCGCGCCTTTTGATTATGCGCAGGCCATGAGCACTTCCCAATATATCTTCGTTGCGCAGGTCGGCGCCGCCCATGGCGTCCAGGGCGAATTCAAGCTGATCAGCCACATGGACGATCCGGCCAGCGTGCTGGAATACGACCCGCTGCTGAACGAGAAGGGCGAGCCCGTGCTGTCGATCACGGCGGCGCGTGAGCACAAGGGCGCCTTGCTGGTGCGCGCCAGGGAGGCACCGGACCGCACGGCCGTGGAAAAGCTGAAAGGTTTGAAGCTCTATATCGACCGCGCCGATTTGCCAGAGCCCGAGGAAGACGAATATTACGTCACCGACCTGATCGGCATGAGCGTGGTCGATACAGCGGGCCAGCCGGTCGGCAAGGTCGCCAATGTCGACAATTTCGGCGCCGGAGACCTGCTGGACATCAAGCCGCCGGAAGGCGCGAACTTCTATCTGCTATTTTCGCTTGAGAATGTGCCTGAGGTGCGGCTGGAAGAGCGGGTGGTGGTGGTCGATCTCAGTGGTATCTAATTAAAGTATCGATGTGCGGGACTGAAACCCACACACCGATCCAATATGCAGAGGTCACACGTGAATACCGCCCGCAACTTCAATTCGCTGGCCGTTCAGCCAGCCGGCTTCCTCCGATAGCAAGACCGAGACAATTCCGCCGATATCGTCCGGCAGACCGACCCGGCCAAGTGGCGTACGGCTGGCGAGCATGGCATTGAGATCGGCATTGTCGCGCACACGCCCACCGCCAAAGTCCGTCTCGACGGCGCCTGGCGCGACCGAATTCACCCGGATACGGCGCGGCCCCAGTTCCAGCGCCAGATAACGCGTCAGGACATCGATCGCGCCCTTCATTGATCCGTAGGCGGACGATCCCGGATAGCTGAACCGCGCCAAACCCGATGACAGGTTCAAAATCGCCCCGCCGTCGTTCATCATCGGCAACAGGGTCTGCGTCAGGAAGAACACGCCCTTGAAGTGGATATTGACCATGTCGTCGAGCTGGGCCTCGGTCGTTTCCATGAACGGCACATAGAGCCCCGTCCCGGCATTGTTGACCAGAAAGTCGAAGCGATCGGCATTCCAGGTCGTCTTCAAGGCTGATCGCACCTGTTCGGCAAAGGCGGCGAAGGTCGCAACCTTACCCGTATCGAGTTGCAGCGCCACCGCCTTGCGGTTCATTTGCCTCAACTCGGCGACCAGACTGTCCGCCTGCGTGCGATTGGAGTGGTAGGTGAAAACAATATCGACGCCCTTAGCCGCTAGATGATGAGCCATGTTGCGGCCCAGGCCGCGGCTGCCGCCGGTGATCAATGCAATCGTCATGGAAACCTCCTGTCCGTTGATGGCTCCGTATTTACTTGATCGCAAAAAGCGGATAAATCCCGCAATAACGACATCACTGTTCGGAATTTCACAACAATCAACCGGCTCGATGCCATCACTGCCTTTGTCCGTGTCGCGGAACTGTCCAGTTTCACGCAGGCCGCCCTGTCACTAGGCGTACCGAAATCGAGCGTATCGGCCGCCGTCCTGCAGCTGGAAACCCACCTCAAGGTTCAACTCCTTTACCGCACCACCCGCCGCGTCCAGCTGACCCACGACGGCCAGGTCTATCTCGACCGGGCGCGCGACGTGCTGGCCGATCTGGAAGACATGGACGGCATGTTCCTGCACGCGGCAACGGAACTGACCGGTACCCTGCGCGTCGATATGCCGGTCGCCATGGCGCGTAACCATATCATCCCGAATCTGCAGGCATTTCTTGACCGCCATCCGGGCCTCGGCATCGAACTGAGCTGCACCGACCGGCGCGTTGATGTCGTTGCCGAAGGCTTCGACTGCGTCATCCGCGCCGGCATCATGGGCGATTCCGGCCTGATGGCACGGCAGCTGGGCGTCATGCCGATGTGCAATGTCGCCAGCCCCGGCTATATCGCGAAATATGGAATGCCGATGACGCTCGACGATCTCGACCGCCACCGGCTGATCCACTACGTCATGCAGCTGGGCAGCAAACCATTCGGCTTCGAATATTGGGACGGCCAGGCCTATCAGAGCCGGCCGGTCAAGGGCGTGGTCAGCGTCAACAATACGGTCGCCTATAACAACGCCGCCCTGGCAGGTCTCGGGATCATCCAGGCGCCGAAATCGGGCGTGCAGGACAGCTTGGCAGATGGCTCGCTGGTCGAAGTGCTGCCGCAATACCAAGCCGAGCCCCTGCCGCTGGCCCTTGTCTATCCGCGCCGACGCCACCAGGCCCGCCGTGTCCGCGCCTTCATGGACTGGGTCGCGGAAGTCATGGCGCCCTACCTTGATTGACAGGGCGACATATCCTGTCATGCTCAATCGCATAACGACAAAGATGCCATGAAGCGCCCCACCTCCTTCGACATCGCAGCCCTGGCCGGCGTCTCACAGGCGACGGTGTCGCGCGCCCTGTCCAACACCTATCCGGTCAGCGAGGACGTACGCCGCCGGGTCTATGAGGCGGCCGCCAAGCTCAATTACACGGTCGATATCAACGCCCGCAAACTGCGCTCGAAGAAGATCAACACCATCGCGGTCCTAGTCTCCGAAGACCTCGATAGCGACGACAGCCGCATCAATCCGTTTTTCCTGCCTTTAATCGGCTCGATCCTCGACTACGCCGGCGACAGGGGCGTCGATGTGCTGGTCTCCTTGCAAAAGCAGAGCGCCAACTGGGGGGCGGACTATGGTTTCGCCCGCCGTGCCGACGGCATCATCTTCCTGGGGTATCGCGACTTCGAGACCTACAAGCAGAAGGTCGATGTCCTGAGAGAGATCGGCGAGCCGTGGGTGGTGTTCGGCCCGGTCATGCCGGACGAGCCCGACATCTTCGTCGGTTCGGATAACGAAAGCGGCGCCTATGAGGCTGTGGCGCACCTGATCCGCCTGGGCCGCAAGCGTATCGTATTTCTGGGCGAAGCGTCAGAACGCCATTCCGAGTTTTTCGAGCGTTTCAAAGGCTATCAGCGCGCCCATGCCGAAGCGGGCTTAAGCGTCGATCCGGCGCTGGCCATCGATTGTTTTATCTCGCGCGAGGAAGGTGCGGCCGCCATCCAGCGCCTGCTGGATCAGGGTATCCAGTTCGACGCTGTCTTTGCCGTGACCGACCTGCTGGCGATCGGTGCCATCCAGACGCTGCAGAAGCGCGGCTTGAACGTGCCCAGGGACGTCTCGGTCATGGGCTTCGATGACCTTTGGGTGTGCACCTGCATCAATCCGGAGCTGTCGACGGTCCGTCAGGACACGACGACCGCCGCCCGCGTACTGGTCGACACCCTGTCCAAGCTGATCGATGGCCAGAAGGTTGAGATGACACGCATACCGACGAAGCTGGTTATCCGCGAGTCGTGCGGAGGCTGATCAGCCAGGATTACTATCGGCAGGCTTGGATCGCTTGAAACTCCGAACAAGCGTCCCGGCGACACCGCCGACAGTCGCAGATAAGGTCAAAAGTACGGCGAGCCCCCATATCACCGCCTGCGCAGTCAATGCGTTTTCAGATCCGGGCTCCGTAAGGTTGCTGCTTGGCAGCAGGGGATAAACATAAGGTACAACAAGCAAAGCCGTCATCACTAGCAAGGCAGCTAAACGTAGACGATCGCGCAGCCCCGTAATGGCTGCAAAAAATGCAACCGCGGGCATAAGCAGTATGACGGCGCTAAAAAACCAATTCATTTCCACGCCTTATTGACCGTCCTGGTCCATTCGCGCGCCATCAGGCCGTGGCCGGCATAGGTCGGGTGGACGCCATCCCATGACCAGTGTTCCGCCGGCGCCGCTTTCATCGCCTCATCAAAAGCGCGCTGGTATTCGATCAGAGGCAAATTGTATTTGGCGGCCAGCTTGCGCGCGATAGCCTGACGCGGCGCCAGCGCAGCGCGTTTGGCGTCATAGTCGGCCTTGTAGCCACCCGACGGCAGCAGGAAGGACTCGCCCAGCACGATCTTCACATTGGGCAATGCCTTCAGTGTGTCGGCAATGAGCTTGTCGTAGGTCTGTTCATAGGTCTCGATCGACTGGCCGTTCGAATAGAAGGCGTCGTTGACGCCGACCATGATGCTCAGCACATCGGGCCTGAGCGCGATGGTGTCGGTCTGCCAGCGGCCAGCCAGGTTGACGACCGTATTGCCGCTGATGCCGCGATTGATGAACAAAAGCCGGCGCTCCGGATAGTCGAGGCCGATCTGCGCCGCGACAATATAGGCGTAGTCCTGACCCATGATGTGGTTTTGATCGTCACCCTGCCAACGCCCGCCTTCGGTGAT
>CBIHPL010000301.1:0-4961 GCA_966212005.1 uncultured Asticcacaulis sp. | reverse complement strand
GTTGGTGGTCAAAGGCTTGGCCGAAACGTTGAAGTTCTTGAACGTGCTTTGCTGATGCGCGTTGCGGAACCCGAACTTGATCGCGGTCAGCGCGCCGTCGAACTCGTACTTGCCGCTGAGCGCGATCGCATGGCCGCTGTCGTCCCAGACCGAGTGATTGCCGTTCTGATAATCCTTCAGGGCCCAGTTGGCCGGATCCGCCAGGCTGGCGCCCTGGATATCGAAGGTATGCGGAGCGCCATCGACGCCACGAAGGATCGTCCACGTCTTGCCGGCGCCCGACACCATATTGATCGAGCGGTTGTCGACCGTCCGGTCGGCCTTGATGTACATGGCGTCCGCCTTGAAGCTGAGGCGTGCGGTCGGCGACCATTCGACGCCGCCGGCGGCCGTCCAGGTCGTGTAGGGCGTGTGTTCGTCGCCGCTGACGGAGGTCAAAGTCGAGTTCAGGAAGGTGGCGCCTGAAAGGCGCTGGGAGACAAGGACGTCGTCGCTTCCACCGTTGCTGTTCCGGTTTGCCAGGCTTTCCGTGTACGCGAACGGCGAGGTCGTGAGGTTCTGCACCGTCTGGCTGTCGACCGAGTTCAGACCGCGGTAGTTCTGATGATACTGGTAGTAGGTGTAGTTATAGTCGGCATAGAACCGCAAGGACTCGTTCACGCGATAGTCGCCGGCCAGGCTCAGGCCCTTGCGCGTCCGATCGATGGTTTCCTGGAACTGGTTGTTCGTCAGGGCGGTACCGACCATGACATTGCTGATCTGGCCCGCAGAAAGTCCGGTCAGGTTCGGCTGGTTCACCCCCGTGGACGGCAGGCTGGCCAGGAACCAGGTGTCGGAACGGCCGTCATAGGCGTGATTGGCGCCAGCTGTCGTCAGGTATTCCGCGCTGTCGGCGCGGATGGCGCGCTTGAAGTTCGGCCCGCCATTAGCCGGGTTGTTGTCCGAGCGTCCCGTGCTTTCCGACGTCACGGCCGCCGCCAGGAAACCGATGCGGCCGCCGTTGGCCAGGTCCCACTTGTTGGCGAACAGGCCGAACACTTCCGGATCCGAGCCGTTTTCAAGGTCGTTATAGCGCAGCGTCGCGCCCAGGGACACGGTCAGGCGCTTGAAGTCACTGGGGTTACGCGTCCGGATATTGACCAGGCCGCCGATGCCGCCTTCGATATGTTCCGCCGATGGGTTCTTGTAGACGTCGATGCCCGCGATCATGGCCGGGATGGCGCTTTCGACGTTGAATTCACGGTTGCCGGCCGTGAAGTAGACGCGGCTGTTGATCTGGGAGGCCGTCTGGCCGGACAGGCCACGAATGGTGACGCCCGAACCTGCGCCGACCGGAGACGCGCCCTCGCCCGCATAGCGGTAGCCCTGGACGCCAGGGATGCGTGTCAGCGTCTCGGAAACGTTGTTGTCCGGCAGCTTGCCGATATCTTCAGCCGTGATCGAATCGACGACTTCCGAGGCATTCTTCTTCAGCGAAACGTTCGAACGGGCGCTGGCCCTTATACCGGTCACAACGACCGTATCGTCCTGCGCCGGCGCGGCGGCGTCCTGCGCATGCGCCGTAACGGCGGCGCCCATTGCCACCAGCAACGCCAATCCCGAGACGTGCGCCCTCATTGCTTTCGTTTTCATTTTCATTCCTCCCGGCTTCTGTGAAGCCTTGTCTGTCGCCCCTGCCGGACACATGCAAGTCTACCGATTGCTTGCTCTCGTTATACTGCTGCGGTAGCAATCTGATATCGATACCACAAATTCCAGATACACTTGTATGACAATATCGTCAACGACGGACCTTACGACGCGTGAATCTGACGCTTTTTTGTCACAGCTTTTGACAGATACGTCGATTTTGTCAGCGCTAACATGCTTTATATTCAATATGTTATTTAATTTTCCCGTCAATTCCGGTTCATAAAGCGCCATAAATAATTGCGCAGGGAATTCAAAGGCTTCTCATTCACCGGCAAACACCCCTCTGGTTTGACAGCGTGATATTCAGTTGATATCGATATCACATTAATTTCACCACGTGGCTGTGAATATCGACATGGCTTGTCGTTTCCGGCACAAAATCCACACGCGCGATCGAAATCGAATGGGAAACGCCATGACAAGAACCACAAGGACATCCATCGCCGCGCTTGCCGGTGCGCTATGCATCCTGCCCTTTGCCGCCGCGGCCGATGACCTCCAGGTTTTTCCGTTTCCCCAGCCGATTCGCTATAGCCACCACAACGACGACTATACGGTGCGCGTGCGCGTTCCGGGCGGCGTGTGGCAGGACCTGTATGAGTACAATGTCAAGGTCGACCTCGACGCCCCGCAGAAAAACGCGTCGATGGTCTACTTCAATTTCGAAGGCAGGGTCGAAGTCTCCGTTCAGAAGAACAACGGGGCATTTGCGAAGGTCGCGATCCGCCCGGCGTCGAGGGAAATCCGGCACAAGGTCGTCGATGGAGCGGTCATGTTCACGCTGGACCGGCCGGAAAACCTGTCGATCGAATTCGATGACGACCGGCATCACAATCTTCACCTGTTTACCCAGCCGATTCGCAGGGATTTGCCGGTTCAGCGCGGCCCCGCACTGTCGTCCTACGACATCGGAAAGGCCGATATCCCCGATCTCAATCAGCCCGTCGTCTACTTCCGGCCGGGCGTCTACAAGGGCGACATTCGCCTGAAGTCCAATACGACCGTTTATATCGACGGATCGGCGATCATCCAGAGTCCGCTGATAATCGAAAACGTTGAAAACGTCCGCGTTCTCAGCGACGGACTATTCGACGACGGCGGTCAGACGCTCATCCGGAATTCCAGAAACGTGACCGTCGACGGCACGATTCATATCAACCAGGCCCACGGCACCATGGCGTGCTTCAGTTCCCGGGACATCCATGAGACGCGCATCCGTACAATCGGCGGCGGACAATGGTCCGACGGACTGGGACATTTCGCCTGCGAAAACGTGACGATAAGCGACGCCTTTATTCGCACGTCCGACGACAACATCACGGTTTACAACCATCGATGGGACACCTGGGGAAACAGCCGCGACATCCTGGTCAAGGATTCGACCCTGTGGGCGGACATCGCCCACAACGTCATGATCGGCATCCACGGCAATACCCCGTCGGCCGCCCATCCCGAACCCGAGGTGATAGAGCGCGCGGTATTCCGGAATATCGACGTCCTCGATCACGACGAAGACGAACCGGATTACCAGGGCGCCATCGGCCTGATGGTCGGCGACGACAACCTGGTCCGCGACATTCGTTTCGAGAACTGGCGCGTCGAACGGATCGAGGAAGGCAAGCTGTTCAGCCTTCAGGTTCTCTACAATGCCAAGTACAATACCAGTCCCGGCCGCGGCATTGAAAACATCACGCTGAAAGACATCGCCTTCAGCGGCAGGGGGGCCCCGGCCGCATCCCTCATCCGAGGCTACTCATCCGAGCGCGGCGTAAGACATGTCGTCCTGGACAATGTAACCATCGGCGGAAAAAAGGTGACGAAGGCCGAACCCGGCATCCTGGATGTCGGCGACCACGTCGAGGGCCTTGTCTTCAAGTAAGGCGGCTATAGTCCTGGACCAGGCGCCGGCCCAGTCGACCCCCGGTGCATGAGCATGAACTTCATCAACTGGTGGGTGGGCCTTGCGGTCTCGCCCGACTTTTCCAGCCGGATCTTTTCGAAAATGAGGCCGACCGCGCTTTTTCCCATGGCGACGATCGGCTGATGCACTGTCGTCAGCTGCGGCCATACGGTCGTTGCCACGGGCGTGTCGTCGAAACCGCACACGCTGAGTTCGTCCGGGATCGAGATGCCCATGCCGTGCGCCACGGCAATGACGGCGGCGGCCATGTCATCGTTCGAAGCGAAGATCGCCGTCGGCCTGTCTTCCCGGTCGAGAAGCTCGCGGCCCACGTCGAGTCCGGATTTGTATGTAAACTGGCCTTGCAGGACAAGGTCCTCGACGAGCGGCAACCCCGCCTCGGCCAGACCGGCCAGAAAGCCCTGATAGCGAACCTCAGTCGGCGTGTGGGTGGGGTCGCCCTTTATGAAGCCGATGCGGCTGTGGCCGAGGTGGATCAGGTGCCGGGTCAGGGCCAGCGCGCCCTGATAGTCGTCGATGCGCACGGCCGATACGTCCGGCAAAGGACGGGCGCTTGCCAGGGCCAGCACCGGAATGCCCGCCCGCTTCAGCATCTGCACAGTCGGCACCGAGTCGCACAGCGGCGGCGGCAGAATCACGCCGTCGACACCCGCCGCCACCAGCCGGCTGACGGCATTTTTCTGCGACTGCAAACCGGCGCATTTTTCAAGAATCAGCTGGGCGCCCAGCCGGGAGGCGTGCTCAAGCCCTCCCAGCATGATTTCATTCAGGTAGGAGGCGGACGGGTGCGAATAAAGAATGCCGATCCGAATGCCGCCGACGCCTGCCCGCGTTGACCGGGCAGCGACATTGATCGAATAGTTCAAGGCTTCGATGGCCGCCAGAACCTTCTCCCGCAACGGCTCGCGGACATTGACAGTCTTGTTGATGACCCGGGAGACGGTCATGGAGGAAACGCCGGCAAGTCTGGCGACATCATGAATGGTTGTGGAGCTTCCCTGCTCGCCCGCCCGTTTCGGCTTCATACCTTTGTTCCTGCTCGCTTTCATCGTGTCCGGCGTCGCTCACTCGGAAACGATAAAATGTTCAAATTCGGCGTAACCGACCCGCGTGGCGACGAACGATGGCGTTCCTGACGCGGCCTGAGCGAAAAGGCCGATCTGGGTGCCGACCCATCGGCCTGGCTGGGTCGTCATGCCCGGCCCGATCGCGGTAAAGGCCGTGCCGTCGAGGCTATAGCTGAAGGTGACCCGGGCGTGGGTCGAGCGCAGCATGGAGGGCCAGTAGTCCGCGAAACCGGGGACGGGATCCGCAACCGAGACAGGCTCGAACCTGGCCCGGACCCACA
>CBIHPL010000300.1:0-4986 GCA_966212005.1 uncultured Asticcacaulis sp. | reverse complement strand
GTGAAAGGCGCAGGCGAGCGCAGCTCACAGGCGCAGAACGCCGTGAGCGGCCGGGTGCTGAGGGCCGAAGTTGATCGTGAACTTGCGATCATCCTCGCCCTTCGGCTGCACTTGCGTTGTCAGATCATCCGCCATGGACAAAACCTTTACCCATCAAACTCTTGTTATCACTACAGCAAGTCGCGTATTAAACAGTCTTGGCCTTTTCGTCGCCCGGCAGGATGTATTCGGCACCCTCCCATGGCGACAGGAAGTCAAACTTGCGATATTCCTGAACCAGCTTGACTGGCTCGTAGACGACCCGTTTCTGCTCTTCGTCGTAGCGCACCTCTACATACCCGGTCATCGGGAAGTCCTTGCGCAAAGGATGTCCCTGGAAGCCGTAATCGGTCAGCATGCGGCGCAGGTCCGGGTGATTCGAGAACATCATGCCGTACATGTCGAAGGCTTCGCGCTCATACCAGTCGGCATTGGGATAGACTTCGCGCACCGACGGCACCGGCACCACCTCGTCGGTTGTTACCTTGATGCGGATGCGGATGTTCTGTGTCATCGACAGCAGATGATAGACAACGTCGAAACGGCGCTCGCGCTTCGGATAGTCGACGCCGGTCAAGTCGATCAACTGATGAAAGCGGTAAGGTTCGCGCTTCAGCTTGGACAGGATATCGATAATCCGCTCGCGCTCCACCGTGAGCGTCAGCTCACCGAACTGCAGGCGGGTTTCAAGAATCGCTTCCTTGAACTCGGCTTGCGCGCGTTCCGCCAGGGCCTGCAACTTTTCAATGGACATTCAGTTGCTCCCTTAGCGGCGGATACCGCCGGTGCGGCGGATCTTTTTCTGGAGTTGCAGCAGGCCGTACAGCAGGGCTTCGGCCGACGGCGGGCAACCCGGCACGTAGACATCGACCGGCACGACGCGGTCGCAGCCGCGCACGACGCTATAGCTATAGTGATAATAGCCGCCGCCGTTGGCGCAGCTGCCCATCGACAGGACATAGCGCGGATCCGGCATCTGGTCGTAGACCTTGCGCAGGGCCGGCGCCATCTTGTTGGTCAGGGTGCCGGCGCCATGCCGAAGCGTTCCATGTCGTAGCGCGGCATCGAGGCCTGCATCATTTCGACGGCGCAGCACGCCAGGCCGAAGGTCATCCACATCAGTGAGCCGGTGCGGGCCCAGGTAATGACGTCGTCGGCCGAAGCGACCAGGAAACCCTTTTCGTTTAGCTCGGCCGAGACCTGCTCGAAAAACTTGTCGTGGACGTCTGGATTATAGCCTTCGACAGTCGAGCGGCCGGCCTGCCCTGCTGGTACAATCACTCCCATTCCAGGGCTCCCTTCTTCCACACATATACATAACCAAGCGCCAATTCGACCAGGAAGACGACCATCGTCCAGAACGCGTATTGCATCGACGACATGTCCATATCGAACACGGTCACAGCCCACGGAAACTGGATTGCAGCTTCGATATCGAAGACGATGAACAGAATCGACACCAGGTAGAAACGGACGTCGAACTTCTGGCGGGCGCTGTCGAAGGCATTGAAGCCGCATTCATAGGCCGACAGTTTTTCAGTATCCGGCGCCTTGGGCGCCAAAACGAGTGCCGCGATGATGAAGCCGAGGCCGAGCGCCGTGGCGATGCCGAAGAATATGATGACCGGCAGATAATTCAGCAGGAATTTCGTAAACTCAGCATCCATTCGACACCTCAACAATGACCGCGCGGTTGCGCGAACACGCGGACATTAACCGTGGCCGCGGACTCAATCGACCTGCTATTAGACCAGTTGGTTCTCCGCTTCAAACCTTTGCGATATGAAATTTTGAAGTTTTCCGCCGCTATCGACGTTTTTCGCGGGCATTGCGGCGAAAACACGCAGGCAAGGCGACGCACATGAAAATCAGTCGCAACAAAAACATAAAACCAGAAATTACTCACAGGTTTGGCGATATCGCGCTTGACAGCCGCGCCGCCCCCGCATACTAAGCCGACCTCTCGACGGCGGACACGCTTTCGCAGTCGGGACAAGGGAATGCGGGTGTAGCTCAGTTGGTTAGAGTGTCGGCCTGTCACGCCGAAGGTCGCGGGTTCGAGCCCCGTCACTCGCGCCACCCCTGCTGAAAAGCAAACGGGTGGCTCCGCATTTCCCTCCCCTCTTTCTTCCATTGAGAATCGGTTTCGTCCCTTTGGGGCGATAATGTTCGTGCGCGCGAATGCCGACATCGGACGGACATAATTACGCCCTCTTTCTTTTCAAATTTGACCGTCTCCGGGGCGGGGTAACCGTGAGCCGCGCCATGTTGAAATGGTCGCTGGCGCGCACGGTCTTTTCCGTTGGCAAAAATAAGGCTAAGGAAGACCGCACTATCTATCGACAATCGGCCCGCAGCGCCGCACAAAGACTGCGCAGTACCCTTAAGCATAAATGCGGCGACCGCCGTCGCTGCCGATAATATCGTAGTAAGCCCCTCAGGAAGCTTGAAACCATGCGCAAACACCAACTTCTGTCCGCCACAGCCCTGAGCCTTGTTTTCTCGGGCCTTGTTGCCGGGCAGGCCTTGGCCGCGACCACGATCTCGACCGCCACGACCGCCCCCGTCAATACGACGACGACCGGCGACCTGACGGTAGATGCGAACGGGAAGATTACCCTGACGTCCGGAACGGCTATCACGGTGAACTCCAACAATACCGTCAGCCTGACCGGAGCCGTCGACATGGCGAAGTCGGCGGACAATTCGACGGCGATTCTCGTTGATGGCGGGCGGACATCCGGCCTGACGATCGGCGGCGCCATTACGGTTACCGATGATTACACCGCCACCGACACCAAGAATACCGGCGATGGCGTGCTGGATGGGCCGTTCGCGCAAGGGTCGGGCCGTCACGGGATTCGCTCGACGGGCGCTACGCCTTTCACCGGCAATGTCACCATTACGGCGGCGGGCACAATCAAGGTCGAAGGCAACAATTCCTATGCCGTTCGCTTTGAAAACAAGATCGATGGCGCCTTCAAGACCGACGGCACCATCACCATGGAAGGCGATAACAACAAGGCTATCGCGCTGGAAAACGGCGCCACGGGTAACGTAATCCTGAGCGGCACGGCAGGCGTGCATGGCAAGGACAGCTCCGTAGCCGTGCTCAACGGCGACTTCGGCGGTTCGGTTATCATCGACGGCGCATATTCGGCGTCAGGATACGCCACGACGACGCCATCCAGCCTGACTGCGGACCAACTCAAGAATGTGCTGATCACTCCGGAAGACCTCTATCAAAGCGGCCCCGTTGTCAGCCTTTCCGGCAACTACGCCAAAGGGGTGTTGATCGGCGCGGCCCAGGCGAACAACGTCGATACCAACACCGACGCCGCCATCGATAGCAATCCTGACGAGGACGGCGATGGCCAGACCGACAGCGATCAGGGCACCGCGTCAATCCTGAGCTATGGCAGCGCCCCTGCCCTGCGTATCGGCTCGTCAACCGCGGCGACGACTTTGAGCGGCGTTACATACGCGTCCACGGCCGTATCGCCGCCGACAGTCAATTATGGCCTGCTGATTCGTGGCACGGTTACCGGCAGCGGCATTTATCCGGGCGTGGATGGCACAGGGGTGCAACTCGGCGGATTGGGGCAGCCCGTCACGATTGCCAACGGCATCGGTATTTACAACACCAGCGGCGTCGTCACGGCAAGCGCGGCCGGCGGCAATGCCACGGGCCTTCTTGTCGGCTCCGGACTGAGCACACCCCGCCTCGATATCAATAAGGGCGTCGTCCGCGCCACCATTGCGACAGTTACAACTTCGACGACAACGGGCGGCACTACGACCTACAGCACCGTTGGTGCGGGGACCGTGGCGCGGGCCATCGATATCGCGGCTGGCGCCAACCTGCCCATCATCGATATCGCCGCAGGCTCTTCGGTCATTTCCACGGCGACGGGCTCGTCGGCGGGCGCCGTCACTATCCGCGATCAGTCGAATACCCTGACGACCCTCAATAATAAGAACGTGCTCAGCGCGGCCATCACGGCGTCCGACGATAACAATGACGGAGTGGCTGATACGCTTGCCAGCCGCCCGATCGCGATCGATACGCGGACCAATTCGGTCGGCCTGACGCTGACGCAGACGGACACCGCACCGACCGACTCCGACGCCGACAAAGCGATTGCGGCCCCCTTCATCCTGGGCGACATCCTGCTCGGTTCCGGCAACGACGTCATCTCCCATAACGGTGGCAGCATCTCCGGAAATATCGATTTCGGCGCTGGCGCCAACAGCTATACCCTGACCGGAGCCTCCGGCTATATCGGCCGCATGACCGGCACGGGCACGGTTGCCCTGGACATCGGCGGAACCTCTTTCGCCGCGCTTTCCTCCGGCACCCGGCTTAACCTGACGACCCTGCACGTTGGTGACAAGGCGACGCTCGGGGTCACCCTGGATACCGCGGCGCCAACCACGCCGATATTCGTCGCCTCGGGCACCGCCACGTTTGACAATGGCGCCACGCTTAATATCGCGCTGAACAACGTCCTGCTCGCGCCGCAATCCTTTACCGTTCTGACGGCGTCGAACATCAATCTGGGCAATATGTCCACTAACCTGGACGGCCGGACGCCTTACGTCTATCACGCCGACCTGGCGACGGATGCCGCGAAGACGACACTGTCGGCCAATTTCCGTCTCAAGACCCAGGCAGAGGGAGGATTCACCGACAACGAATACTCCGCATTCCTGCCCGTCATGAATGCCGTCAAGCTGGATGCCGCGGCGACATCCGCCATCATGTCGACCCTGACCAAGGACGCCTTCGATCCGATCTATAACCAGTATCTGCCGGATTACTCGGGGGAAACCGCGATCAGCCTGGCCCAGGGTCACGAGTCGCTGAATCAGGGTCTGGGCAGCCTGACCGTGATCCCGAACAATGACGGGGGCCAGTACTGGCTGCAGGAATATGGCTTCCGCAAT
>CBIHPL010000299.1:0-5011 GCA_966212005.1 uncultured Asticcacaulis sp. | reverse complement strand
GGGCTGGACGGCCGGATACGACACCGCCGCCGGCGCCGCCTATATCCACGACCCGAAGACCGGTGGCTTCCTGTCGCTCGACACGCCGCAAAGTCTTGCGGACAAGGGCGCCTATGCCCGGCGCGAGGGCCTGGCCGGGCTGTTCGCCTGGGAACTGACCCAGGACGACGGCACCCTGGTTGAGGCCATGGCGGACGCCGTGACGGCGAAGTGACGGCGAAGGCGTCACTGATCGTCCCTGACCAGGAGGGTTTTGATATACCTCCATTTGCGGGAGGCGCGCCCACGCCCACCCGGCCGCGTTCCGGTCCTGGACGCGCGGGCGGCAATGCCGAGGCAGATAAGGAATATCGCCAATCCAAGGAGAGCGCCGCCCATATTAGCCTCCTGAGCCAATAAACGTTTCCACTACAGGCGCCGCTTGCAGCGCGCCATACGGGTTGCGGCCGCGGCTACCCCCTCCTGTTCAAGGCGCATATGACCGCCCCTGAAGCAGACCCCGAGGCCCGCCGCCCTTCGTACCCCTCCGGATCGGATTGACGAGGCCCCCACGCCTCGCATCCGGAAGGTCGAAACCGCGTCGTTCGCGGCCGCAACTGAGATGTACGCCCGCGTCAGATTAAAGAAAAATCGGAAATTTCGTTGTCATGTATAGAGAATATCTATAAGTCAGCGACCATGCCGACCGTTCAACAGCTTCGCTATCTTGTCGCCGTCGCCGACAACCTGAACTTCAGCCGGGCAGCTGAAGCGTGCCACGTCACGCAGCCCACCCTCAGCATGCAACTCAAGGAACTGGAGGCGCGGCTGAACACCCCTCTGGTCGAACGCACGCGGGCACGCGTCATACTGACGCCGGTGGGTGAAGAGATCGCGCGGCACGCGCGTACCGTCCTGGCGGAGGTTCAGGATATTCGCGACATCGCGCGCCGCGACGATCCTTCGCGTCTGACCGGAACCGTGCGCATGGGTGTCGTCCAGACCGTTGGAGCCTATGTGCTGTCCCTGGCCATGCCCCGGATGCGCCAAACCTTTCCGGACCTGCGGATCAATGTCCGCGAGGACAGCCTGGACATCCTGCCGCGCAAACTGTCGGACGGCACGCACGACGTCCTGCTGACGCCCGAGGATACCGACGACGACGACTTCACGCGCGTCCGGCTGATTCGCGAACCGCTGCACCTGGTCCTGCCTGCCGATCACAGGCTGGCGGCGCACGAGGCTGTCGATCCTGGCCTGCTGAGGGGCGAGACCATATTGTCCATGGACCGGGGACCGCGCCTGCACGACCAGATCGCCCGCCTGTGCCACGATACTGGGGCCATCGATGTCCAGGACTATTGCGGCACGACGCTTGACACGCTGCGCCAGATGGTGGCGGCGGGCATGGGGCTGTCGCTTCTGCCTGCGCTCTATGTCCGTTCGGACGTGCTGCGGGAAAAGCTGGTGGTCGCCCGGCCGCTGACGCAGCGCGCACCGGTGCGTGAACTGACCATGACGTGGCGAACGACATCGCCGCGACGGGCCGTTTTCGAGGCGCTGGCCGGGCTGATCGGCGACTGCCTCGCGCCGTGGCACCTGGATGCCTGAGACGCCCGCCGTCAGTCGCGCGGAACGTAGACCAGGTGAACCGTATCGTCGTCGATCAAGGTGTTCGACACCAGCCTCAGCGGCGCCCGGGCCTCGCGGAAGAACGGCTTGCCACCGCCCAGCACGAACGGCCGCACGTGCAGGTGATATTCATCGATCAGGCCCAGCCGCGCCACCGCGCCCGCCAGCTCAGGGCCGGAGACGCTGAGCACGCCGTCCGTGCCGGCCTTGAGGCCGCCGACCTGCGCGCCGATGTCGCTCGAGATCAGCGTCGCATTGGGGCCGACTGCCTTGAGCGTGCGCGACACGACCCATTTCGGCAGCCGGCGCCACAGTTCGGCGAACTCGCGTTCGGGGGCGTCCCATTCGGCCAGGTCCTCGTCCCAGTAACGCATGAGTTCGTACATGCGCCGGCCATAGATCGCGCCGGCATGGCCCCTGATCGTCTCGATCCAGCAGGCGAAATGTTTCACGCTCGGCACCGGCATGACCAGATTGCCGCCGAGATCGTCGACATAGCCGTCGACCGAAACATTCATTGCCAGGATAAGCTTGCCCATGACTGGTCCTCTCCACTCGCCAAAAACTGCATGCATCTTGCAAGTGGTTGAACGCTACCCCAACTGCCTGCATACTGCAAGCAGTTAAGCAGGGTGTCTTCATGCCTCAAACGGAAAGATCCGGCTGCCCGATCAACCTGACGCTCGAACAGCTGGGTGATCGCTGGAGTCTGATCGTTATTCGCGACATCATGTTCGGCAATCGCCGCACCTCTGGCGACCTTCTGGCCCACACCGAGGAAGGCAGTGCGTCGAACATCCTGGCCGACCGGCTGAAGCGCCTGAGCGCCTCCGGCCTGCTGATCCGGGGCACCGACCCGGCGCACCGGCAAAAGATCGTCTACAGCCTGAGCGACCCCGCCATCCGGCTGGTGCCCCTGCTGGCCCATATGGGCGCATGGGGACGCCGGCATACCCGGTCGAGCCATTCGCTGTCCGTTCGCGCGGAACTGCTGGAAGACGGCGGGCCGGCCCTGTGGGAGGGCTTCATGGACGAACTTCGCCACATCCACCTGGGTGCGCCCCGCCCGGCGCGATCGGTACTGGCGCAACTCCAGGCCGCCTACGAAGACGCGATTGCGCGGGCCGGAGATGCGGACGGAATGGAAAAAACATCGCCGTCACAGGAATAGGGATGCCGGCGATGCTCCAAGTGTTTATAAGTTCACTTCAATGGCAGCAAAAAATCTATACTTATCAACAGCACTGCGGCAATGGCATTCTTACACCGTTTCCGCAGCGCACCATTGACGAATAAATCGCTTCGCAGACGCAAAAATTCCATTGACATAAGGAACCTGGCGGCGCAGCATTATTCACAAGACACGGAATCGTGCACCCTCCCCCAACACAGCAGTAACTCTGCATAACGATCGTTGTTTATTGTTCACGCCGGCATAGATACTGCCGATGCCCGGCTGAACACTGTATCTTCATGTCAACTGGCCGTGGTTTTCCATGTCGGTCATGAATTTATCTGCCTCGTCAGCCCGGAGAAGCGAACTCCGGTTGGCATTTGCACAACCTTAAGGCGAATTCAATCAACACTTCCCCGACAGGCTGCGCCGATCGCGGCATGGCAACCGGTCCGGCGGAAAAAAGAAGGGCATCGCCATGGCGATCACGTACAAAAATGGCGATACAGGTAATGACTGGCTCGACGGCTCCCTATCGGTCGGACCTGTGCAAATCCAGGGACGCGGCGGCAATGACACGATTTCCGGCGGTACCGGCAATGACAGGCTGTATGGCGAAGACGGCGACGATGTCCTGACAGGCGGGCTGGGCAGCGACACGCTGAAGGGCGGGCTCGGTTCGGATACCTACATCATCTCACGCGCCGACCTCGGCAACGGCGACGACACGCTGCTCGATTTCGACGGCGTGGGCGACGGGACCGCCGCCGGCGGCGACGTCCTTCGGTTCCAGGGCTTCAGCTCTGCGGCCTCGCTGACCTTCGTCCGTCACAACGGCACCGACCACGTCTACCTGGTTAAGGATGGTGCGTTTTCAAGTCTGATCACCATCGGTTATGCCGGCACAGCCAAGCTGGTGGCAGGGGATTATCTGTTCACGGGCGTGACTCCACCGCCCCCCAATCGCGCCCCTGTGGCTGGCGCCGATACGGCGGTTGTCCCAGCTTCCGGACCGCGCACAATAATGCTTGCCGCGTCGGCGTTACTGACCAATGACAGCGACCCGGACGGCGACGTTCTGCGCATCACAGGACTGGGGGCGGCGGCGCACGGCACGCTCAGCTTGAATACCAACGGCACGCCGGCGAACTTCGCCGACGACGTCATCCTTTACACGCCTGACGCGGGCTATGCCGGCCTCGATGTCTTCAGCTACTGGCTAAGCGACGGCGCGGCCAGCGCATCGGCAACCGTCACAGTCGCCGTGGAGGCGCAGGCCACCACCGCCATCCCCGTTTACCGCAACGGCACGAACAGCAACGACGTGATCGATGCCTCATCGGCGGCCGGTGCCCAGTATATCCAGGGCCGGGCCGGCAATGACGACAAGCTCTATGGCAATGACGGCAACGACAGCCTGGTTGGGGGCGGCGGCGCGGACAGCTTCAGCGGCGGCGCCGGGGCGGACGTCTATGTGATTGCAAAATCCGACCTTTCCGGCCGTACCGAAAGCATCATGGATTTCGATGGCGCCGGCGATGGCGCCGTCGCCGGGGGCGACATCCTGCGCCTTGCAGGTTTCGGCGCGGGCGCCACCCTGACCTTTGTCCGCCAGGCCGGCGAGGACCACGTCTACCAGATCAAGGACGGCGCGTTTACCGCCCAGTTGAACATCGCCTATGGCGGCACGGCGAAGCTTACGGCCGGCGACTATGTCTTCGTACCTCCCACCATTCCCGCTAATCATATCCCGTCGGCCGTGGCGACTTCGGTTGTGACACGCACCAATGACATCGTCTCGGGCAGCCTCGCCGCGAGCGATGCCGATGGCGACGCGATCCGCTTCAGCCTTGGTGCCGGTCCGTCCCACGGCACGCTGAAGCTCAGCGAGGACGGCGGCTATGTCTATGCGCCCGCCGTGGGCTATAGCGGCAGCGACGCCTTTGGGGTGCGGCTGGACGACGGCCACGGCGGCATTACCGACGTCGTGGTGGCCGTCACTGTCGCCGTGTCGGACAAGGACCCATCGCCGTGGCGTGACACCCAGGCAGACAACGGCCTGGTCTTCGTGCAAAGAGACGGAACGGTGGGTTCGTTCTACGTCGCCGCCGAGATGGCGCGGGTGACGAAGGGCGGTGCGATCGTCGCCGACTGGACCGACAGCGGCGTGGTCCTGGGCATTCCGCAGGGCGATGGCTATGTGCTCGAAACCATCACGAGTGGCGT
>CBIHPL010000298.1:0-5038 GCA_966212005.1 uncultured Asticcacaulis sp. | reverse complement strand
GACGTTGTGCGCCTGGACCTGATACCCCGAACCGGCATCCTGACCGGTTTCATTGATGCCTTCACGGCCCTGCCAGTTGTTCGAGAAGTCGACAATGCCGATGACGCCCAGGCGGCCACCCCACACATCGTAAGCGTCGCCGGCGCCGATATTGGCGCCGAAGTTGGCCGGCAGGTGGTCCGTATACTGGATAAGGTTCAGCGGCGCATTGACCAAGCTCTGACCGATGGTCTGCAGTTGCTTCGGTGTGAAGTTCGACGAGTTGACGCGCTTGCCGGTCGCAATGGCGGCCTTCAGGGCATCCGGCACATCGCGGGTCCCATCGTCATAACCGAAGACATCCGTGTCCGAGCCATAGTGGGTGAAGCCCTTCTTGAAGGTCGTTTCCGAGTTGCCACCCGTGCTGATGCCGACGCTCAGGAAGCCTTCGCGCGGAACGGCGACCGTTTCGAGGTCGACGACGCCGCCGCCGAACTCAGCCGGATATTCCGCGGAATAGGTCTTCTGGACCGAGACGCGGTTCAGGATCGAGGCCGGGAACAGGTCGAGCGGAACGACGCGTTGCAGCGGCTCAGGCGACGGCAGGGCGCCGCCGTTCAATAACGCCGATGAATAGCGCTCACCCAGGCCGCGGACGTAGACGAACTTGCCTTCGACGACGCTGAGGCCGGTGACGCGGGTCAGGGCCAGGGCGGCGTTGTCGTCGCCCGTACGGACCAGGTCTTCGCGGGTAATGATCGAGGTGACTTCCGCGGTGCGGCGCATCGTGTTGGGCACATGGCGGCCACGGACGATGACTTCCTTCTGCTCTTCCTGCGGCGCGGCCTCCTGAGGCGCAGCGTCCGTAGCCTGGGCTTCGGGAGCCTGGGCTGGTTGCTCCTGGGCGACCGCAAAAGCGGGCGCTACCAGGGCAGTCGTCGCCATCAGCAGTGCGCCGAGCGACATGATCTTGGTCTTCATTGGGTTACACCTTTGCTGATGGAGGAAAGTAAGTAAGGCGGCGGGCTGACCCGCCGCCTTATGCCTTATCAGCAGGCGGTGGCGTCGAGGCCACAGCTCCAACCCTGCCACCACGTATCGGTCGAGTCCTTGACGGCGCCGATGTAGGTCGTCTTCACGAAGAAGCCGAGGTTGTTGTTGTTAGCCGTATTCAGCGTCGTCGCGTCCTGGGCCGTGACCGCCGTCTCGTTGGTGCCGTTCACGAAATCCGCCAGGCTGGAAACGCCAGCCGTGACGTTGTTGGCGCCGGCAGCCAGCAGGGTCTGAACGTCGGCCGTGGTGAAGCTGGTCGTGAAGCCCGCGTTGCCGGTCGCGGCGCGGCCGCTGCTGGCACACGAGAAGAAGACCGACTTGAAGGCCTGGGCGCCGGTAATGCCGTTCATCGTGGTCATCGTGTTGTCGTCCTGCATCTGCACACAGGCGCCGGTGTTTTCGGTGCGGCCACGGGTGACGACCGAGTTCCACAGCAGCAGGCCCGTACCCGTGTCGAGCTTGATGCCGTCACGGTTGACGTTCGAACGCATGATCAGGGTCGCGTTGGCGATCTTCGGATAGACGCCGGTGCGAGCGGTATAGCCCGACGGCGGCGGGCACAGGGCGGCGATACCGCCAGAGCCCGACTTGTTACAGGACATTTCGAACATGTAGTCGCCGCCGTTGCCGGCCGTACCGTTGCCGATACGCTGCTTGGCGATCATGAACTGGACCGAACCGGAGTAGTTCAGGTCGGTGTCGAATTGTTCGTCATCGTTGCCGACCAGGACGAGGTGCTTCAGGTTGGCGGTGCCGCCGAACAGTTCGATACCGTCGTCCGAAGAGTTGTAGATATTGATGTAGTCGAGCGTGGTGCCGGCACCGACGCCGGCCAGGGTCAGACCGTTGATTTCCTTGCCCACGTCAACGGCGTAGCCCGAATAACGGATCTGGACGTACTTCAGCGAGCCCGAATTGTCGGCGACGGCGTTGCCGCCGTAGGTCAGGCCGGCAACGGCTTCAAAGACACCCGTACAGTTCTTCCACGCGTCGATGGTCGCCGGAGCGCCGGACGGGCAGTTGATATTCGACGGCGCACGGCCGAGCACGACCACGCCGCCCCATTGGCCGATCGAGTTGCCATCGGTCGTGCCTTCGACGTTCTGGCGGCTGGTGAAGACGATCGGCTGGGTCGCCGTGCCGTTGGCGAAGATTTGCGAACCACGGTTGACGGCGATGTAGTCGAGGCCGCCCGAACCGAAGACAGTGACGCCCGGATCGACGGTCAGGATGCCCTTTGTGGCGGCTTCGCCACCGGCCTGGTAGGTCGGGGCGTTGAAGTCGGCGCCCATGTCGTAACCGACGTCGACGCGGCCGCTGATCGAGTAGATGACGCCCGGCAGCTTTGCCAGGACCAGGTTGCCGACGATGCGGTTCGGCAGCTGGCAGTTACGCTTGTTGGCGATCGTGCCGACATTGCTGAAGCCGGTCGGACAGGAAGCGGCCGCCGTGTCGGAAGACGACGACGAACTCGACGAAGAGCTGGAGGACGACGAGGAAGAAAAACCGCCCCAGAACGAACCTTCGCCGGGCGAACCCACGCCATCCGCGCCGCCGCAGGATGCCAGGACGGCAGCCATGGCCGACATAGCGCCGACGCCCGTCAGGGCCATGCGCAGTTTCTTCGATTTGATCATGTCCATATCTCCAACAATTACGGACAGGCACATCGAAGGCGAATGCATCGCCCCCCTCGCTCACGGCCTGACACTGTTGAAGTGCCTATTAGGGACGGCGTGTGACAAAACGGCCAAACTTGTGTGACGGTTTTGTGTATTTGACCGGCGCGCACGCGTCGTGTGTCAATTCAGCCACGCGGGACAAGGCCTAATAAAAAACACTCGCCTCCCGGGAGAGGCGAGTGTGAAGTATAATTTGAAATCATACGCATGACGCGGAAGATCAACCGAAACGGCCACCAATATATTCGCCCGTCTTGTCGACCTTCGGCTTGACGAAGACTTCTTCGGTCGGGCCGAATTCAACCATCTTGCCCAGGAACATGAAGCCGGTATAGTCGGACAGGCGCGCGGCCTGCTGGAGATTGTGCGTAACGATGACAATCGTATAGTCACGCTTGAGCTCTTCCAGCGTATCCTCAAGCTTGGCGGTCGAAACGGGGTCGAGCGCCGAGGCCGGCTCATCCAGCAGCAGGACTTCCGGATTGACGGCGATCCCGCGCGCCACGCACAGACGCTGCTGCTGGCCGCCCGACAAGCCGAGGCCGGACTTGGTAAGCTTGTCCTTGACCTCATCCCACAGAGCGGCGCGGCGCAGCGAGGTCTCGACCAGTTCGTCCATCTCGGCCTTGGTCTTCGATTGATGCAGGCGGACGCCGTAGGCGACATTGTCGTAGATCGACATCGGGAACGGCGTCGGCTTCTGGAACACCATGCCGACGCGGGCGCGCAAGGATGTCACGTCGATCTTGGGGCCAAGGACGTTTTCACCATCGAGCAGGATTTCGCCTTCGGCGCGCTGGCCGGGATAAAGGTCGTAGATGCGGTTGATGGTGCGCAGCAGGGTCGACTTGCCACAGCCCGACGGACCGATCAGCGCTGTAATGGCGTTGCGCTTGACCGGCAGGTCGACGCCGAACAGCGCCTGATGCGTGCCGTAAAAGAAGTCGAGCTTCCTGACCTCCAGCACCAGACTGTCGGCTGGTGGCGGCACAATGACGCTCTTGAAGTCGGCGGAGGTGGTGTCGGTGCTCATGACGGGCATTTTGTCCGAAAAAGGGGGCGAAGATAAAGGCTTACTTGGTTTGTTCGCGCGCCATCCAGCGCCCGATGACATTGACGGCCAGAACCGCGGCGGCAATCAGAAGTGCGCCGGCCCAGGCCAGCTTGTTCCAGCTTTCGTACGGGCTTAGTCCGAAGTTGTACATGACCACGGGCACACTGCCCATGAAGTGGCCCATGTTGAAGTCGAGATAGTTGTTGTTCAGCGAGGTGAACAGCAGCGGCGCGGTCTCGCCCGAGATTCGTGAGAAGCCGAGCAGGCCACCGGTCAGCAAGCCAGCGCCTGCCGCCTTCCAGATGATGCGGCGGATGGTAATGAACTGCGACCCACCCAGCGCCATGCCGGCTTCGCGCAGGGCGTTTGGCTGGAGATTGAGGATGTCTTCTGTCGTGCGGACAACGATCGGAGTCGCCAGCACCGCGAGCGCCACGGCGCCCGCCCAGCCGGAATAGGTGCCTAGCGACAGCGGGCCGGGATAGACCATTATCTGGTAGATGAACAGGCCCACCAGAATGGAGGGTGAGGACAGAAGAACATCGTTGAGAAAGCGCACGGCGTGGCCATAAGGCGTGTCGCCGCCGATTTCCGCCAGCCATGTCCCGGCCAGGATTCCGACCCCGAGGGCGATCAGCATGCCGACACCGCACATCATGATGGAACCGACAATGGCGTTGCGTAAGCCTCCGGCGGAATCAGGCCCGGGGGTGTCCTGGGTAAAGACGGCCAGGTTCAGGCCGCCGATGCCTTGCTTGAGCAGCGAATAGAGGATCAGGCCAAGGGCGACCAGGGCGATCAGGGTGGCGATGCCACAGACGACAACGAAGACTTGCGAGGCGATCTGGCGGCGGAGGGCGCGTGGGGACATGATTGGCTCCTCAGTAACGCTGCGACGACAGGAGCCAGCGCGCGATCGCCAGCACCGAAAAGGTAATCACGAACAGAACCAGGCCCAAAGCCAGCAACGCCGAGATATGCATGCCCTGCGCTTCATTGAACTCGTTGGCGATGGTCGAGGCCAGGGTCGAAGACGAGTCCAGCAGCGACTTGGGGAAATTATGCGAGTTGCCGATCATGAAGGTTACAGCCATGGTTTCGCCCAGCGCGCGACCGAGACCCAGCATGATCACGCCGACCATACCCTTTTGCACATACGGGATGATGACCGAGGTGACGACTTCGAACGGCGTGGCGCCGACGCCGAAGGCGGCTTCGCGTACCTGTGGCGGGATGGAACGGAAGAGTTCCCGGAACACCGCCGCCATAT
>CBIHPL010000297.1:0-5042 GCA_966212005.1 uncultured Asticcacaulis sp. | reverse complement strand
GCGCCCGAAGTCGCGACGTCGCCGTTCCAGGGGCCGGCGTTGGTAAGCGTGCGGGCATTGCTGGCGCCGTCGCCGGTCCACACGCCGGTGGCGGCGTTGACGATGGTGCCGGTATTGGTGTTGACGGTGGCGTTGGACGCGCCGGCGTTTGCAACGTCGCCAGCATTGTCCATGTCGTCGTTAAGCGTCGCGCCCTGGGCGATCGTCACGATGCCGCCCAGTTGGTTCGACAGGCCGTTGGCGCTCAGTTCGCCGCCATTGGTAATCGTCAGCGCGCCGCTGTTGGAAACCAGGCCGGTCGTTGTTGTTCCATCTACCGTCAGATTGCCGGTATTGCCGACCGTGCCGCTGATGGTGCCGCTGATCTGCGCTGCACCGGCATTGGCCAGGTCGCCATTCAGCGTGCCCGTGTTGACCAAGGTGCCCGAAGTCGCGATGTCGCCGTTCCAGGCGCCCGCGTGCCGGTATTGCCGCGGACTTCGCCGTTCCAGGTACCGGTGGCGGCGTTGATGATTGTGCCGGAATTGGTATTGACGATGGCGTTGGAGGTACCGGCGTTTTCGGTCTCTCCGGCATTGTCCATGTCGTCGGTCAGGGTCGCGCCCTGGGCGATGAACAGACGTCCACCAGCGGCATTGGTCACGCCGCCGGCCGTCAACGCGCCGCCGTTGCCGATGACCAGGTAGCCGCCGTTCTGGATCAGCACGCTGGACGTGTCGGTAATGGAACCGGTCAGGTTGATCTCTGCGCCGTTGCCGATGGTGGTCGTGCCGGTATAGGTGTTGGTGCCCGACAGGGTGACGACGCCGCCCGTGCCGGTGTTGGTGAAGATCAGCGAACCGTTGTTCGACTGGTCGGTGAAATTGCCGCTGAAGGTAGTCGACAGGCCCGACAGATTGATGGTGTTGGTGGCGAAATTCCCCAGCGCGAAGTTCTGGGAAAAGGCCTGGCCGCCCGTAGTGAAATAGAGCGTGCCGCCGGCAAAGACGGCGTTCAGGGTGCTGCCCAGCTGGCCGGCATTGTAGCCGCCGGACGCCGCCGTATCGATGTCGTTCGAAACCGGGGGCGTCGGCGTGCCGCCGGATGAGCCGACCGGCGTGCCGGTAAAGGTGCCGATGACCGACGACACGAACAGGACCGGGCTCAGGCCGGTATCCAGCGCGTTGAAGCCGCCGAAGCCCAGCTGGTAATTGCCTGCCGTCGACACGTTGAAGGAGGCCGAAATCCACGGCGTATTGCCGTAGCTTTGCAGAATGATCGTGCCGACCGGGTAACCCGCCGCTCCCGGTACGATCGAGGAGGCGCCGTTGCGCGCCAGGATATTGAACTGGGAGAGGCCCTGGCCGCCGACCGAGAAGAACACGCCGTCCGAGAACGGCAGATAATCGCCCGCCGCATAGGCCCAGCCGAAGGTATAGGTGCCAGCCTGCAGGTTGAACGACTTGGTAATCAGGCCGAAATTGGTCGAACCGCTCGAAATCGCCGCGGCCGCCGTACCGTTGCTCAGGCCCAGAAGCGCGTCCACCGCGCCGATATTGACGGATGATCCGTCCGGCGTGATCTTGACCATCTGCTCGCCGACCGCCGGCGTCAGCGTGAACGGCACGCCGCCATAGTTTGACGTCGCCGTCGTGCTCTGGACCGTTGTGGCGCCCTTGGTCGTCCAGCCTGTCAGGCCTGCATTCACATCCAGAAAGGTGTCAGCTATCGCCGCCGACGGCGCCATGGCCATGATCGCGAAAGGGACACCAAGGGCCGCTACCGCCCAGCCGGGATTGCCCCCTGACATAAGAGCGCGAACCGAAGCTCCACGCAGAAAACGCTTACTCTTACCAACAAACGCGTACATTAAGAACCTTACCTGACAACCAAAACTATTCGATACGCAGACGCCAGGCAGACAAAACAAAAAAGCCGGTGAACATTCACCGGCCATTACAACAAAACACGAAGTTACATGTACGCATTTACGCTGTTAATGCCGAAAGCATCCCCATCGATTGAATGGTATACTGAAATACTTAACGGCCGATTGATAAGGTATTATAGGAAGTAAAATCTGGAGGGCAGAGATCGCGAAGACGTCAGAGACCCTGCGCCCTGTAGAGCGCCGCGACCTTCATCGAGCGGTCCGCCTCGGCGTCGATGAGCGCGCGACGAGACGCTTCCAACTGGATGTCGGAGGCCAGCAATGCGATCTTTGGCGTCAGGCCGGCTGAGTGCTGGCGATCCGCTTCGTCGTGGCGGCGTGATGCAGCCTGCATGTCCGCCATCGCCAATTGGGCTCTGGTCTCCGCCTGTTCGGCCGCGACCCATTTGGTGCGGACATCGGCGAGGACCGATATGGCGGTCAGCCGATAGGCTTCATAGGCCCGGACCTCACGGGCCGAGGCGGCATCGATCTGACCTTTGATCCGGCCAAAATTCAGCAAAGGCAGATAGACGGTCGCCGCCGTGTTCCATACGTCGGCCCTGGGTCCAATGCTGGTATCCTGACTGCCGAGAAAGGCGCCGACCGAAAGGTTGGGAAACAGCGACGCCTGGGCGGAACGCGTCCCGGCCCGGGCCGCCGTCAGGTTGGCTTCGGCGATCCGCATGTCCGGGCGGTCGCGCAGAATGGCGACAGGCGCCGCGACGGCATCCGACGTCGCGAAGCTCGGCACCGCCTCAATGATCGCCAAGGGTGCATGCAGGGCCATTTCGTCGTCGCCGGTCAGGATGCTCAGGACATTGGTATATTGCTCGCAGGCATCGATTAGCCGGCTGACACCGGCGTCCGCCGTTCGCGCGTCGCTGTCGGCTGAGCGCCATTGCCCTTCGGTGATCAGTCCTTTCTGCCACTGCTCCCGCAGGCTGGCGGAAATTGCGTGGGCCGCGGACGCCGTCGTCCGAAGACTCGCCAGGTTTTGCTGGCTCTGGCGCAGGCCGATATAGGCGGCGATGATCTCGAGCCGGACCGCACCCTTCACGTCTTCAACTGACGCTTGGGCTGCGGCGGCGCCTGCCCTGGCCGCTTTCGAGCGGGCTTTCAGACCGCCAAAAAGATCGAGGTCGTAGCTGGCGTTCAACTGGCCCTGGGCGATGTTGATCGTCCGGTTGCCGTAGGTCAGGCCGATATCGCCGCGTTGCGCAACACCGGCGGCGGCGACGTCCGGAAACAGGAACGACCGTATGGTGACATGGGCCGCGCGGGCTTCGC
The DNA here is from genome assembly GCA_966212005.1 of uncultured Asticcacaulis sp. GTDB lineage: Bacteria > Pseudomonadota > Alphaproteobacteria > Caulobacterales > Caulobacteraceae > Asticcacaulis. The sequence continues at coordinate 1,843 of CBIHPL010000297.1, read as the reverse complement.
GAAGGCGCGCGGTGGCGATTTTGATCTCGTGGCTGTTCCGGTCGGCGGTCGCCAGCAGGTTCAGGAGCGTCGCATCGCCGCGCTCGGCCCACCACGCTGTGTTCGCGTGAGAGGTAACCGGGACCGGCCACGTCGCCGGCGCCGGGGCCGCGGGAAGGTTGGCCGTGGGTGTCGAACATGCGCTCAGCAGGCCCAACATCGGGAAAAGCATAAGGACTTTACGCATGTGTCGTCTCGTTTTGCGGTTTGCGGACATTGAACCAGAACGAATAGAGGGCGGGCAGGAAGACCAGGGTGAGGACGGTACCCACGCCGACGCCGCCGATCAGGACGAAGGCCAGTGCGCCCCAGAAGACCGAATAGGTAAGGGGAATGAAGGCCAGCATCGCCGCCGCTGCCGTCAGTATGACGGGACGTGCCCGGCGGACGGTGGCCTCGATGATCGCCTCGTAATCCGACGCGCCGTGCGCCTTGTTGTCGCTGATCTGCTGGACCAGGATCAGGGTATTGCGCATGAGGATGCCCGACAGCCCGACCAGGGCCAGAATGGCGTTGAAGCCGAAGGGCTGGTTGAACAGCAGCATGGCAGGCACGGCGCCGACCAGGCCCAGCGGAGCGGTCGCGAACACCATCCACATGGTTGAGAAGGTCCGGACCTGGATCATCAGGACGACGAGCGTCAGCAGGATCATCACAGGAACGACGGCGACGAGGGCGATATTGGCCTTGGCGCTTTCTTCGACGGCGCCGCCGGTCTCAATCCGGTAGCCAGCCGGCAGATTGGCCTTGATGGCGTTGAGCTTAGGCAACAGTTCCGACGTGACGTCGGGCGGCTGGAGCCCTTCGCGGACGTCGCCCTGGACGCTGACGAACAGGTCGCGGTCATAGCGCTTGATCTGCTGGCTTTCCGTATCCGGGACCTGACGCACGACGGCGCTCAGGGGAATCGCTTGACCCAGCGTATTGACGACCGTCATTCCGGCCAGATCAGAGGGGGAGCGTCGCTCACTGGCCGGGGTTTTCAACACGACGTCGACCGTCCGTGTCCCGTCGCGCACCTGGGTCGCCGGGGCGCCCGAAACGAGTCCTTGCAGCTGGAAGTCCACGGCCTGGCGGGTCAGGTTGAGCTGGGCGAGGCGGGCGTCGTCGATGACGTAGCGCATGATCGGTGTTTTTTCGCCCCAGTCGAGATGCGGGTTGATGACATTGGGATTGTGTTCAAGGACGGCACGCACCTCTTCGGCGACCTTCATGATGCCGGCTTCGTCCGGACCGATGACGCGGAAGAGCACGGGGTAGGGCACGGGAGGGCCGAACAGGAACTGGGTCACCCGGACCCGGGCCTGCGGATAGCGGCCTTCCTTCGTCCAGGTTTGCAGGCGCTCTTTCAGCCTTGCGCGCGCTTCGACGTCCTTTGTCTGGATAACGACCTGGGCATATGCGGGATTGGGCAGTTCCGGATTGAGAGAGAAGAAGAAGCGTGGCGCGCCGCGGCCGAGATAGGCGGAAACGTCGGTTGCCTCGGCTTGCTTCATGATGTCGGCTTCGATGCGCGCCGTGACGGCCTTGGTGGCCTCAAACGCGCTGCCGACGGGCATCTTGACCTCGACGGTCAGCTCGGTCCGGTCGGAGTTCGGGAAGAACTGCTTCTTGACCACGATCATCCCGGCGCCGGACAGCAGAAACAGGCCGACCGTGATGGCGATCGTCAGGATACGATGATCGACGGTAAGCCTGACCAGCTTGCGGAAAGCCGTATAGCCCTTGCTGTCGTACATGGAATGGTGGCCGGATTTCGGCTTGATGTCCGGCAGCATGACCACGCCCAGATAGGGCGTGAAGG
>CBIHPL010000296.1:0-5045 GCA_966212005.1 uncultured Asticcacaulis sp. | reverse complement strand
ACCTGAGCGTTCGGGTCATCCTTCATATCACCCAGTACGCCAAGGTGCTTTCCGGCAAAATCCGCAGCCTTCATGAAGTTGGTTTCCGTGGCGCAGGCGCGTACACCCAGTACATAGGAACCGCGATAGATCCGCCCTGCCGTCACGCGCATTTCCGCGTACTTTTCCGGCGTGAGCCTGGTTTCGGCGATATCAACCGTCTGCGCCTTTTTCATCCGGGCAAAAGACCGGGCCGTCGTGGCACATGTAATGGCGGCATTGGCTACCTGGCGCCGGATGATCGGTTCAGTGACAAGATTGTAGTCGTCGGCTTCGTTCTCCATGCGGTCAACCATGAATATATTGGTCGCCGCCCCTGTCGAATCGACACCGGCGCCGGCGCCCTGGTTAAGCGCCTGACGCTCCTTAGGCCGGCCGATATGTTGAGCCAGATAGACCCAGAAGTCGCCATTATCGAGCATGGCGTCTTCATCGAACGTGACGCTGCCGAACTTGTCGCTGGACGTGAGATATTGGTCGAGCAGAGCGCGGTAGGCCGCCTTCAGCTTTTCCTTTTCGCCCCTGGACATGGAGGCGGCCGCCGACGCGCGGCCAAGGTAAAGGCCGATGCCGTATTGCAGCATGTTCTGGGGGTGCTGGATGTCGGCTTTTGTCAGGAGGGTTTCCATGGGTACAGTCATCGCCGCCGTGACGTGGACCTGGCCCTTTTCCGCATCCTGGTCGGTAAAGACTTCCTTGCGGCGCATGGCCTGTGAACGCGTTTCGGCGTGGAGAGGCGCAGCAAGGGACAGTGCGGTCGCGACGGCTATGGCCGAAGCCAGGATTCTGCGGATGGTCATGGAATTTCCCGGAATTATTATTTCAAATAGGATAATCACAAAGCCCCGGATTTGTCTTTGGTCTTTCGGAGCTGCTTTTGATTTCGATTCTGCACTGTGGCACGCAGATCGCTGAGCGCATCGCTCCTCCCGATCGCGCCGCTCGTGCAAAGAAAAAGCCTGACCTTGAGAGGCCAGGCTTTTCTTACGATTAAATGTGTCGCGATTGACGCCTACACGTCCAGCACAAAGCGCTGCGGATCTTCCAGACCTTCCTTGACGCGGACCAGGAAGGTCACGGCTTCCTTACCGTCAACGATACGGTGATCGTAGGACAGGGCCAGATACATCATCGGACGGATCACCACCTGACCATTGACCGCCATCGGGCGCTCCTTGATCGAGTGCATCCCCAGGATACCAACTTGCGGCATGTTCAGGATCGGCGTCGACATCAGCGAGCCGTAGATGCCGCCGTTGGTAATAGTGAAGGTACCGCCTTGCAGCTGGTCGATCGACAGGGTGCCGTCGCGCGCCTGCTTGCCCAGGGCAGCGATGCCCTTTTCGATGCCGGCCAACGACAGGCTGTCGACGTCGCGCAGAACTGGAACGACCAGGCCCTTGTCGGTGCCGACGGCGATGCCGAGATCGTAGTGGTTCTTGTAGATGATGTCCGTTCCTTCGATCTCGGCATTGACGGCCGGAATGTCCTTAAGCGCGGCGACAACCGCCTTGGCGAAGAAGGACATGAAGCCGAGCTTCACGCCGTGGCGCTTTTCGAACACGTCCTTATAGGCGTTGCGCATCGTCATGATGGCCGTCATGTCGACTTCGTTGAACGTCGTCAGCTGGGCCGCCGTGTTCTGCGATTCCTTCAGGCGGCGCGCGATCGTCTGACGCAGGCGCGTCATCTTCACACGGTCTTCACGGGCACCGACCGGGCGCGGAGCGGCAGGCGCCGACGGCACGGGTGCTACGGCAACCGGGGTCGGAGCCGGCGAAGACAGGGCCGCCAGGGCGTCGCCCTTGGTGATGCGGCCGTCCTTGCCCGTGCCATCGACCTTGTTCGGGTCGAGACCGGTTTCGGAAACGATACGCTGGACAGCCGGGGACAGCGGCTTGCCGGTATCGGCCGGCGCAGCCGTAGCGACCGGTGCCGGCGCGGCGGCTGCGGCAGGCGCCGAAGTGGCAGCCACCGAACCGTCGGTCGAAATCCTGGCGATGACCTGGCCCGGCGTCACGGTCGCACCGTCGGCCGCCAGGATGTCGGCCAGCGTGCCGTCAGCCGGCGAGGCCACTTCGACGGCAACCTTGTCGGTTTCGATTTCGACCAGGACTTCGTCCTTCTTGACGGCGTCGCCCTTCTTCTTGCGCCACGTCGAGATGGTGCCTTCGGCAACGCTTTCGCCCATGACCGGGGTCTTGACGTCGAGCAGGGCCGCGCCACCCGAAGCGGCGGGCGCCGGTGCAGCGGCCTTGGCAGCGGGAGCAGCAGCAGCCGCAGGGGCGGCCGGGGCAGCGGCGGCGCCAGCACCACCAACGGTGCCGAGCTTAGTACCGGGCGTTACGGTTTCGCCTTCGCCGACGAGGATTTGCAGCGTTCCGTCAGCCGGCGACGCGACTTCGAGCGAAACCTTGTCGGTTTCCAGCTCGACCAGCACTTCGTCCTTCTTGACGGCGTCGCCATTTGTCTTGGTCCACTTGGCGACGGTGGCTTCGGTTACGGATTCTCCCAGAACGGGAACGAGGATGTCAGCCATTGTCAGGCTCCAATTTCAGCATGTTTGTAAGCCCGCCGCGCGAGGGCGGCGGGCAATTCGGGGAGAAAAGATTTAAGCGAACGCTTCGTTCAAGAACGTTTCGAGCTCTTTCAGGTGGCGGCTCATCTGGCCCGCCGCCGTCGAGGCCGAAGCCGGGCGGCCGACATAGCGGGCGCGCTTGGCCTTGATCTTGAGGCGTTCGAGCGTCAATTCCAGCCACGGGTCGACGAACGACCAGCCGCCCATGTTCTTCGGCTCTTCCTGGCACCAGACCAGTTCAGCATTGGCGAAGCGGCCCAGTTCCGTCATCAGCGACTTCATCGGCCACGGATAGAACTGCTCCAGACGCATCAGGTAGACGTCCTTGATGCCCTTCTTTTCACGGTCTTCCAGCAGGTCGTAATAGACCTTGCCCGAACACAGGATGACGCGGCGGATCTTGTCGTCGGCGACCAGCTTGACACCGGCCATTTCGGGCTTGCGCTCGGCATCGTCGTGCAGGACGCGGTGGAAGCTCGAGCCTTCGGCGATTTCCGACAGGGACGAGATCGCCTTCTTGTGACGCAGCAACGACTTCGGGGTCATCAGGATCAGCGGCTTGCGGAACGGCCGGTGAATCTGGCGACGCAGGATGTGGAAGTAGTTCGACGGCGTCGTGCAGTTGGCGACCTGGATGTTGTCCTCGGCGCACTGCTGCAGGAAGCGTTCGAGACGCGCCGACGAGTGCTCCGGCCCCTGGCCTTCGTAGCCATGCGGCAGCAGCATGACGAGACCCGACATACGCAGCCACTTGCGCTCACCCGAGGTGATGAACTGGTCGATGATGACCTGGGCGCCGTTGACGAAGTCACCGAACTGGCCCTCCCACAGGGTCAGGGTGTTCGGATCGGCCAGGCTGTAGCCGTACTCGTAGCCCAGCACCGCTTCTTCGGACAGGGCCGAGTCGATGCCTTCATAATAGGCCTGGCCCTCGCGCAGGTGGTTGAACGGGAAGTAGCGCTCTTCCGTCGTCTGGTCGACAAAGCCCGAGTGGCGCTGCGAGAAGGTGCCGCGGATCGAGTCCTGGCCCGACAGGCGGACGGGGAAACCTTCGTCGAGCAGCGAGCAGAAGGCCAGACTTTCGGCCGTGGCCCAATCGAGGCCCTCGCCAGTGGCAATCATCTGCTGACGCGCTTCAATGACGCGCTTCAGCGTCTTGTGGACGTCGATGTCGTTCGGGATCGTCGTGATCTTCTTGCCGAGCTCGACCAGCTTGGCGCGCGGAACCGAGGTGGTGCCACGGCGCTCGTCTTCTTCCGGCAGGCCCAGGCCCTGCCACTTGCCATCCAGCCAGTCGGCCTTGGTGGCGCGATAGGCCTTGCCGGCTTCGAACTCTTCGTCCAGGAACTTGTCGAACTCGGCGACAAAGCCATCGGCTTCGGCCTGCGTGACGACTCCCTCCTGAATCAGGCGCTGCGCATACAGTTCGCGCGTCTACGGATGGTTCTTGATCTTGGCGTACATGATCGGCTGCGTGAAGGTGGGATCATCGCCTTCGTTGTGACCGAAGCGGCGGTAGCAGAACATGTCCACGACCACGTCCTTGGCGAACTTCTGGCGGAACTCGGTCGCCATCTTGGCCGCGAAGACGACGGCTTCCGGATCGTCGCCGTTACAGTGCAGGATCGGCGCCTGGGCCATCAGCGCCACGTCCGACGGATACGGCGTCGAGCGCGAGAAGCGCGGGCTCGTCGTAAAGCCGATCTGGTTGTTGATGACGAAGTGGATCGTGCCACCGGTCTTGTAGCCCTTCAGCCCCATCAGAGCGAAGCATTCCATGCCTACGCCCTGGCCGGCAAAGGCCGCGTCACCGTGGATCAGCAGGCCGACAGCGCCGCCGCGATCGGGCGAAGCGTCATTCTTGCCTTTGTTCTGAAAGGCCTGCTTGGCGCGCGTCTTGCCCAGCACCACGGGGTTGACGATTTCCAGGTGCGACGGGTTGGCCGTCAGCGACAGGTGGACGTTGTTGCCGTCGAACGAACGGTCCGAAGACGCGCCCATGTGGTACTTGACGTCCGACGAGCCTTCGATGTCCGACGGCAGGGTCGAACCACCCTGGAACTCGTGGAAGATGGCGCGATAGGGCTTGCCCATGACGCCGGCCAGGACGTTCAGGCGGCCGCGGTGGGCCATGCCGAAGATGATGTCCTTGACGCCCAGGGCGCCGCCGCGCTTGATGATCTGCTCCAGCGCCGGGATCATGGCTTCGCCGCCGTCGAGGCCGAAGCGCTTGGTGCCGGGGAAGCGGCGGTGACAGAAGCGCTCGAAGCCTTCCGTCTCGACCAGCTTCTTCAGGATGGCGATCTTGCCTTCCTTGGTGAAGGTGATTTCCTTGTCGCGGCCTTCGATGCGCTCCTGGACCCATGCCTTTTCGGCCGGATCGGAGATGTGCATGTACTGGACGCCGATATTGCCGCAGTAGGTGCGG
>CBIHPL010000295.1:0-5049 GCA_966212005.1 uncultured Asticcacaulis sp. | reverse complement strand
CCAGGCATCACTGGGTTTTCCGGAAAGTGACCATTGAAGAACGGTTCGTTGAACGTCACGTTCTTGATGCCGGTCATCGACTTGCTCTTGATCCAGTTTTCACCGCGGTCAACCAGCAGGAAAGGATAGCGGTGCGGTATCCGCTTCAATATCTCGGCATAATCCACCGAGACGCCGGCTTCCGTTACGTCACCCGCATCAGCCACCGGGGCCGTCTGGACATCATGTTCCGCGTCGCTCATCTAACTCTTCCTTATCCTTCGCCCGATTTGTCCCTGGGCGGGGTGTTGCCGGCGGCATGCTTCTCCAGCCACACGGTTTCACGTAAAAACTGCCGCGATGACCGCGCCGGATAACCCGACACCGTCTGACCGCCGGGCACATCCTTGAACACACACGACCCGGCGCCGATTTTGGCGCCTGCACCGATGCGCAAATGATCGACGATACCGGCGCGGCCACCAAACATGGCGCCGTCACCGACTTCGACTGAACCGGACAGCCCTGCGTGCGCTGCAACAATACAGTTACGACCGATTCGAACATTGTGAGCAATCTGGACGAGATTGTCGATCTTCGTCGCCTCTCCGATGATCGTGTCGTCAAATGCACCCCTGTCAATACAGGTATTGGCGCCGATCGATACATCGTCCTGGAGAATGACACGGCCCAATTGCGGCACGTCGACCAATCCTTTTGCATCGCCGCTGACGCCAAAACCGGCCTCACCGACGCGCACCCCTGATGACAGCTGAACGCGGTCGCCGATCAGGGCGCAATAGACCGTGCTGTGCGCGCCAATGCGACAGTTCCGGCCAATACGCACACCCGGACCAATAACGGCATAGGCTTCGATGCGCGTACCGGCGCCGATCTCGACATCCTGGCCGATAACCACACCGACACCCAGGGAAACCCCGTCTTCACAGCGAACCGAAGCATGCACGGCCTGCGCGCCGTCGTGAATACGGGGACGGTAAAGCCGCGCAGCCAGTCGTGACCAGGCAGCCTGGGGCGTTGCGGTTATCAGTGGAATGCAACCGTCTGGCAACTGATCGGCAAAGTCCGCCGTGACGAAGACATATTCGGCCCTGGTGCGCAGAAGCTTGGCCAGGTAGCGCCTGTCGCTGAAAAACGCCGCCTTGCCCAGCCCGGCGCCTTTGCCAGCCCCCTGCCCCCCAGACGACAAAGGGGCGCAGGCCTCGATGAAGCCGCTCCCCCTGGCGTCCGGCGACGAAAGCCGGCTTGATGTCAGTCCCACCGCCTGATCCACGTCGATTCTTGAACCGACTTCAAAAAAACGCAGATCAGGCATCGATGGACTTAACTCTTAGTTCGGCTTCGGCGCGGTCCCCGTAGCGGCCGGCTTCGGAGCTGCGGCCGCAGGCTTGGGTGCAGCGGGCTTCGGAGCGGCAGCTGCGGGCTTCGGCGTGCCGGCCGGAGCAGCGGCGGCGCCCGGGGCGGCTTGCTGATCGAGGCTTACGCGGTCGAAGGCCGGCAGCAGCTCGCCGGTGGAGTCCATCTTCTGCACCACGGCCGTGGTGATGTCCATAGCCGGATTGACATAGGTGAACTTCTGGCTGACCGGCTTGCCATCGGCGCCGGCTGCGGTCGTATCGTAGCTGAGCAGGCTCGAAGCCGACACCACGGTCGAACAACCCTTTTGCGTCACGACGGCGTTGATATTCGGTATCATCTTCGAGAAGATGGCCGACATCACTTCCTGCTGGGTGTACTGCATTTCCTGCTGACGTTGCTGGACCTTGCCCTGGAAGGCGTCACGCTTCTTGGCCCAGTCCTGCGCCTTGGTTTCCCAGGCTGTCTTGCCAGCCGGCGTCGCCGACTGGGTCTTCTGCGACGCGGCCAGCGCCTTGTATTCGGTTTCAAGCTGCGTGCCCTGCTGCTGCAGTTCGCCGTCGACGTTCGACTTCAGTTGAACGAGGCGCTGCGAAGCGGCCTTGCCCATCGCGGACGTCGTCATGGCGGCCTGTTCGTCGAGGACGCACTGCCCCGGAATGGCGGCGCCAAAGGTCGGCGGGGTCGGCGCAGCCGGCGCGGTCTGGGCATTGGCGGCACCGGCGGTCAGGGCGGCCAGGCCGGCGATCAGAAAGAGGTTCGCTTTTTTCATGGTCCAGGTACTTTATCGTTGGATGAGAGAGAGTTAGGCGGTTGTTTTTAGAATTGGGTCGACTGCGAGAAGCGGAAGGTTTCAACCTTGTCGTATTCCTCACGCGAGAGGATCTGGCTCAGGTCGAACTGGATCGGTCCCATCGGTGACTTCCAGCGAATGGTGACACCGGCCGAGGCCCGCAGGGACAGGTCATCCCGAATACTGGTATTGATGTCCCCCGCATTAACCCCATTGCCGCTGGTCTGATACACCTTCAAACGGCGGTCGACGCCGCCCAGTGTACCTACGTCGATAAATAAAGCGGTTTTAAGGCCGTACTGCTCGGGCAAGCCATTGGGAATACCCAGCTCGGCGGAGCCGATACCATAGTACTGACCACCCAGGGCGTAGGTGGTCGAAGTGTCACGCGGTCCCATGCCGGCATATTCAAAGCCGCGCATCGTATCCGCCCCCTTGAAGAAGCGGTCGTTGATGCGGACGGCGTCGCCGTTGAACGCGATGATGGCGCCGGCGGTTCCCGACACGTGCAGAACCATGTCCTTGCGGAAGCCGTGATACCAGTGCGCTTCGCCTTCCGTACGGACGTACCGGACATCACCGCCAAGACCGGCGAAATCCTGACGCAGGATGACGTTCCAGCCACGCGTCGCCTGGATGAAGTCGTTGCGCAGGTCGAACGACAGGGTATAGCCGACCGACGAGGTCACGCCCTGGCCGCAGTTGTACAGCAGTCCGTTACATTCGTTCGACGATCCATACTGAATGTCGTCGCTGCGCAGGTTATAGCGCAGACGCAGCAGCGAGTAGCCGTTCAGATTGTAGCCGAGGCGCACCCCGGCACCCAGGGTATCCGTCGAGTAGCTGACACCCTTATAGTGATACGAGCTCTGGAACAGGTCAAAACCGGCCTGAACATTGCGGTTCATGAAATACGGCTCGGTGAACGAGAAATCGATATCCTTCTGGATCGACCCCGTCTGGACGCGGGCACGTATCTGCTGGCCCGTACCGCGGAAGTTCGACTGTGAGATGCCGATGTCCAGAATGAATTTCTGATAGGACGAGAAACCGGCGCCGAACGAGAGTTCGCCGGTCGGCTGCTCTTCGACCGCGACCTCGATATTGGTCTTGCCAGGCTGAGGCGACGGCTTGTCCTTGATTTCAACTTCCTTGAAGAAGCCCATGCCGCGGACATAGACCTTGGAGCGTTCCAGCAGAGCCTTGTTATAGGCGTCGCCTTCGGACACCAGCATCTGACGGCGGATGACGCGGTCGAGCGTCTGGGTGTTGCCCACGATGTCGATCTTGTCGATGTAGACGCGCGCGCCTTCATGGACGTTGAACGTCAGATCGACGTTGCGGTCGTTCGGATCACCCTCTTCCTGCGGACGAATGTCGACGAAGGCGAAGCCGCGCGAACCGGCGGCAAAGGTCAGATCGTCGACCGCCTTTTCCACGCGTTCGGCTTCGTAGAGTTGGCCGGGACGGATCGAAATCGAGCGCAGCAGGTCTTCCGACTTCAGCTTGTCGTTGTCGGTCTTGATGGTGATGCGGCCGAAATTGTACTTCTGGCCTTCGTCCAGGGTGTAGGAGATGGCGAAGTCCTTACGGTCCGGCGTCAGTTCGGCGACGGCCGAGATGACGCGGAAGTCGTAATAACCGCGGTTGGTGTAGTGCTTGCGCAACTGCTCACGGTCATAGTCCATACGATCAGGATCGTAGTTGTCGTTGGACGAGAAGAAGCGCCACCAGAGGGACTTCTGCGTCACGACCACGCCACGCAGCTCGTTGTCCGAAAACGCCTTGTTGCCGATGAAATTGACCGAAGCCACGCCCGTCTTGGCGCCTTCGGTGATTTCGAATATCAGGTCGACTCGCTTTTGCGGCAGTTCGACGATCTTCGGCGTCACGGTCGCGGAAATACGGCCGGCCTTGCGGTACAGTTCGATAATGCGCTGGACGTCTTCCTGGACCTTGGCCTTGGTGAAGACACCGCGCGGACGAATCTGGACCTCGTCGCGCAGCTTGTCCTTGGTCATCGACTTGTTGCCCTCGAACACCACCTGGTTGATGATGGGGGCTTCGACGACGGTCACGACCATTTCAGAGCCGTTCATGGCAATCTGGACGTCCGAAAAAAGATCGGTGCGGTAGAGGGTCTTGACCGCAAGGTCGATCATTTCCGCATCGACCGTCGATCCGGTCTGGAACGGCAGGTAGGACACGATGGTCTGCGAATCGATACGCTCGTTGCCCTGGATCGTAATGGTCGAGACGTAGGCCGTTTGCGTGGCGGGGGCCGCAGCCTGGGGCGCAGCCTCAGCCGTTGCTTCGGGGGGCGCCGCAGGAGCATCCTGCATCAGGAAGGCGCGCGCGTCGGCGGCAGTGGCGAAGGTGCCGGCCGCGATTACGGCTATGACGCTGGCGCTGAAGGAAAGGCTGTGGGAAAGGGTCATGCGGCCTCGAAGCAGGCGGTGGGTACGGTTAGTGGCGGGGCTATGTCTCAGGTTCACGGAGTGCCTCCGCCGGTATGGGCGGTTACGGCGGTCGCTCTACGTCCGGTCATGAAAACAGCCCCCTTACGGCTTTGACGAGTCCGACACGGTTCACATCGTTCCACGCCGCAAATAGCATCAAGCCTATTATCAGCACCACGGCCGTACCGAAAGCCACGTTCTGAACGACGGGCGGGATGGGTTTGCGCGTCACGCCCTGCCAAGCATAAAAGGCCAGATGTCCGCCGTCCAGCATCGGTATGGGCAGCAGGTTCAGGAAGCCGACGCCGATCGAAATCGTGGCGGTAATCAGCAGGAATTTAAGGAAGAGATTGATCAACTGGATCCGGAGCGGCAGGGCCTTCATGGCCGGATCCAGCGCCAGGTCGCCGGTGGCCTTTGTCATGCCGATGACACCGCTCA
>CBIHPL010000294.1:0-5052 GCA_966212005.1 uncultured Asticcacaulis sp. | reverse complement strand
GCCTGTCGGACAGCGTTCTGACGCCGGACACCGTATCCTGTGACACCGCAATCCCCCGAGAGTTCCGAATCCACCCGGCAGGCGCGAACCGGGTTCGTCCGAACTATGCAGGATTTGGCGTGGAATGCCTAGCGACGCAGTGGAAAATTCGTTGCACGACGCACACCTTTCGGAACCTATCCGGGCATTTGGAAGCTGTAGCGGCCTGACCCTGCATCGACGACGATGCCTTCCGGGCCGGTGCGGACGACCCGGATTTCCGGCAGGGTGTTCAGGCGGCGGCCGCCTTCGCGCACCGTGTCTGCCGATGAGGCCGGCAGGTGAATCAGCGCACGAGTGTTGGCGGGCACGCCGGCGTCCAGCCGGAGTGTCCCGCCGTCGCGGACCCAACGCGTCGTGATCCGCCCGGACACCGAATCGTAGTCTGCGCCGCCGGTCTTCAGGCGGCCGTCGAAAACCGGGTTGACCCGAAAGACGCGGAAGCCCGGCGCGACCGGCTCGATCCCGGCGATGCGGCGATAGAGGAAGCCGATGACCGCACCGAAGGCATAGTGGTTGAATGAGTTCATAGTGACGTCGCCGACATCGCTGTTCCAGCGTTCCCAGGTGGTCGTCGCGCCTTTCATCACCATATAGCCCCAGGAGGGATAGTCTGTCCGCAGCAGCAGGTCATAGACGGTCGAAGCAAAGCCGTTGTCGGCCAGGACGTCCAGACTGGCGGGCGTACCAAGGAAGCCCGTGGTCAGCAGATTGCCGCGCGCGACGATATTGTCCTTCAGCCTTCGCGCCGCGGCGGTCTTCAGTGCGTCGGGCACCAGTCCGTAGGCCAGCGCCAGGATATAGCCGGTCTGCGATTCGTTGCCGACCGCGCCGTCGGGGCGGACATAGGCCCGGATAAACGCGTCGCGGATGTTCGTTCTCAAGGTGCGGTACCCGGCGGCTTCCGCGCTCCGCCCGGTGGCTTCGGCCATGTCGATCATGGCGTCGACCGAATGCTTGAACATGGCGGTGGCGATCAGGTCCTTTGGCGTGGTCGGGTCGCCCGGATCCTTGGCATCCAGAGCCAGCCAGTCTCCGAAGTCCCAGCCCCGGTTGCGCGTCCAGATATAGCCGTCGCTGCTGGCCAGGATGAAGCTGATATAGCCCTGCATCGCCTGCCAGTTTTCGTCGATGACGGCGGTGTCGCCATAGCGCTTCCACGCCGTCCACGGCAGTATGACCCCGGCGTCGGCCCAGCCGGGCGAGGCTTGATCGGGGGCGGTATCCGGCATGGAGTTCGGTGCGATGAAGGCATAGGCGCCGTTACCGTACTGAGCGTCGCGCACATCCGCCGTCCAGCGCCGGGTAAAGGCGCCGAGGTCCATGTTGAAGGCGGCAGCGTCCCAGAAGACATGGGCGTCGCCCATCCAGCCCAGCCGCTCGTCACGCTGGGGGCAGTCGGTCGGAATGCCCATGAAGTTCGAGCGCTGGCTCCAGCAACTGTTCCGCCAGAACTGCTGCAGCAGAGGGTTGCCGAGGCTCAGCGTCCCGGTTTCCGGCAGGGCGGAATGGATGACGATGCCGGTTACGTCGGCCTTTTGCAGCGGCGCGGCCAGGCCCGATACCTCGACGTAGCGGAAGCCATGATAGGTGAAGCGCGGTTCCCAGGTCTCGCCCTTGGGATCTCCGCGCAATGTATAGCTGTCGGTGCAGGCGGCTTCGCGCAGGTTGGATTGGTCGATGCCGCCATCGGCCTTCAACACCTCGGCGAAGCGCAGGGTGATCTTGCGACCGCGCTCGCCCTTGACGCGGATACGCGCCCAGCCGGCGAAGTTCTGGCCGAAATCGACAATGTGGATGCCATCGACCTCGGTTACCGTGCGCGCCGGCAGGGTCTTGATGCGGCGGATCGGCGGGCTGAGCGCACCTTCCAGAGGTGCGTTCGTCTCAGGCGGCAGGATGTGGACGGGCAGCCAACCGCTGTCCGTCACGAAGCCGGGCTCGGCCCAGCCGGGCTGTTCCAGGCGGGCGTCATAGTGTTCGCCGTTGTAGATTTCCGCCCGCGTGACCGGCGCCGGGCAGATCGTCCAGCGATCGTCGCTGCCGACGATCTGCGTTCGGCCGTCGGCATATCTGATCTCGAGCTGCGCCAAAAAGCGCAGCGGCGGTTCCCCGAAGGCGAACCGGCCCATGGGCGCCGTGCGGCTGCCGTACCAGCCGTCGCCGACCATGGCGCCGATGGCGTTGGCGCCGTCGCGTATCATGGAGGTGACGTCGTGGACGCGATAACGAATGCGCCTGCGAAAATCCATGCTTTCCGGCGCCAGCAGGTCTTCGCCGACCCTGGCACCATTGATCCAGGTTTCATAGGCCCCGAGCGCGGTCACATAGAGGCGCGCCGCCACGACTTCCGCGCCGGCGTCGAAATCGCGCCGCACCATGTAGGCGCCCGATTCCGGCAGGGGCTGGGCATAGCCTGTCACGCGCACGACCTTGGGCCAGGCGCTGTCGTCGAAGCCGGGCTGTTCCCAGCCGTCCGGCATGTCCGCGCTGACCCTTGCATCCAGTCCGTTGACACGTGTCATGCGCCCGTCGGCATGGACGATGCGCAGCATGATGGCGCAACGCGGCGGATTGTGGCCGGCATTGACGCTCAGCGCTAGGGTATGGGCGCCGGTATCGAGCGGCAGGGTGGTTTCGATCGTTCCCTGGGTGCCGAATGCGATACGCTGCCACGGCGGAAGGGTCAGGCGCCGGCCATCGGCAAAGGCGCGGTAGTCGGCGTCGGCGACGCTCAGCACGGTCACCGAGGCCGGGCTGTCCAGCACGAAGCCGAGGCGGAACTGGGCCGTCTTGCCCGCGAGCTTTTCAGGCGCGCTGACCCACAGCAGGCCGGTCTCGCGGTCGGCCCTGCGTTCGGCGTTTTCGATCGCCAGCCATTGCGCGCGCCAGTCCGCGGGCGACAGCAGGCCCATCTCCCAGAAGGCCGGATCGCTGACGGCGGTGCGACCGTGCGAATCCCACACCTGCACCCGCCACCATGCGCGCCGGCCGGATGTGAGCGCCGGTCCGCCGTACCGGACGCCGAAAGTCGCATCGCTCTCGACGCGCTGGCTGTCCCACAGGTCCGCCCGGCCGTCCATCAGGGCTTCGCGCGTCGACGCCGCCTGGACGCGCCAGGCGGATTGCCGGGTATTGCGTCGCGAGGTCTGGATCTGCCACGACAGGCGCACCGGATGGACGCCGACGCCCAGAGGATTTTCGACCTGTTCCGTCTTCAAGGCGGTTACGCGAAGGGAAGCCGGAAGGCCGTCCGCATGCGCCGTCGCGGCAGCCGCGGTCAGAAGGGCTGCGCCGCCAAGCGTTCCGCGCCGGCTTATTGCAAATGTCATAGCATATCCCCTCGGCGGCCTGTCTGGTCGGTCACTGATGGGTGACGGCTTTTGCTCCGTCAAGTTTGAAATTGATCGGGCGGGGTCTAGGCCATCGCGACCAGGAGTTTGCGCAGGTCGCGCGGATCGAAGGGCTTGGCCAGATAGGCGTCCATCCCGGCTTCGAAGCACTTTTCCCGGTCGCGCGCCTGGGCGTGCGCCGTCATGCCGATAATCGGGAGGTGGGCCCTGCCGTGCTCGACCTCGTCCTTGCGGATGCGCCGGGTGCACTCCAGTCCGTCCATGACCGGCATTTGCACATCCATCAGCACGGCGAAATAGGCGGCGCCGTCGGCGAGCTTTTTCAGAGCCGCCGCGCCGTGTTCGGCGACATCGACGCCGTAGCCATATTCTTCCAGCAGGTTGGAGGCGACCATGACATTGGCCGGCGAATCCTCGACCAGCAGGATTGTCTGGCCGTGCGCCTCGGCGATTTCGGCTGTGTCCGGGACAAGGGCGGCGCCATCGCCCGTGCGGGCGGGAAGAGGTTGCATCGGCAGGCGGATCGAAAAGCGCGACCCCTGGCCTTCGACGCTTTCGACATTGATGGTGCCGCCCATGATGTCGATCAGGGTCTTTGAAATGGCCAGGCCCAATCCCGTGCCGCCGTACTTGCGCGTGACCGATGTGTCGGCCTGGACGAACTTTTCGAATATGGTCGCCAGCTTCTGCGGCGGAATGCCGATACCGGTATCGGTCACCGAGATTTCCATCATTCGTGGACCGTCCGGCCGCGCCGTCGCCGTGCAGGAGATGGTGACACCGCCCCGGGGGGTGAATTTGAGTGCGTTGGTGCACAGGTTGAGCAGGACCTGGCGCAGCCGGGTCGGATCGCCCAATACCTGGATGTCTTCCAGGCCGCCGCAATCCAGGGTCAGGGTCAGGCCCTTCTCGCGCGCCTGGACCTCTATCATGCCGGCCACTTCGTGGATGATCGCCGGCGGCGAAAAGGCGATCGATTCCAATTCGACGGCGTGGGCTTCGATCTTGGCTATGTCGAGGAGGTCGTTGATCAGGGCCAGCAGTTGTTCTGCGCTCATGTGCAGGGTCTTGATGAACTGCGTCTGCTTGTCCGTCAGCGGCCGGCTCTGGGCCAGGATGTGCGACAGGCCGATGACGGCGTTCATGGGCGTGCGGATCTCGTGGCTCATATTGGCCAGGAATTCGGTCTTGGCGACGTTGGCGGATTCAGCGGCGACGACGGCGCGGCGCAGGGCTTCTTCGTTGTCGCGCTGGCGATACTGTCGGGCACGGTCGCGCAGGGCGTAGCGCACCGAGAAGAGCAGGGTGGCGATATAGATGGGCCGCGTCACCAGTGTCATGTTGCCGACGCTTTCCAGCGCGGCGATCGTCTCGGCCGACTGCAGAGAGGACGGCGTCAGCACGATCAACGGAAAATCCGACCACGACGGCTGGGCCGCCAGGGCCTGGCTCAGGGTGCCGTGGTTGGCCAGGACGGCTTCTTGCGTGATGACGGCGGCGTCAGCCCCGGCCATGATGCCCTGGCAGAGGTCACCGATCGTGGCGCAGACCTCGGCGCCGATGCCGTTGTCGATCAGAATCTGCCGTGTCGTGGCTCCGTCGCGTGGCGTCGGAGCCAGGATGAGGACGAGAGATGACGAATCGGCCTCGGAGCTCATTT
>CBIHPL010000293.1:0-5056 GCA_966212005.1 uncultured Asticcacaulis sp. | reverse complement strand
CGCGGTGGAACAGGGCCTTGTGGGCCTTGACGGCCAGCCCCCCGACGTCACGCCGGGGCGTGCGGTCGATCTAACAGACCACGCCGACGCGGCTGGCGTCGCGTTCCATGGCCGGATCGTAAGCGTTGCCGTCGATCAGGGCCTGACGCTGCGAGAGGTAGTGCTGGTACGAGTCAAACTGGGTCATTATTCGGCAACTCCCGCGAGCTGGGCATCGCCATCGTTGGCGGCAGCAAGCAACTGGGTCTTCAGATAGTGGTGGATGTCGGCGGCGGCGTCCTGGCCTTCACGGACAGCCCAGACGACGAGAGAAGCGCCGCGCACGATGTCGCCGGCGGCGAACACGCCCGGCACCATGGTCTGGAACTCGCCCGCCATGACGCGGATCGTGCCCCAGCGCGTGACTTCGAGGCCCGGCTCGTTGAACATGACCGGCAGGTTTTCCGGCTCGAAGCCGAGCGCTTCGATGATCAGATCGGCCGGCAGGTCGTTTTCAGCGCCGTGGATGTCTTCGATGCCCTGACGGCCCTGCGCGTCCGGCGTCGTCAGACGCATGCGCTGGATCTTCAGGCCTTCGACGGTGTCCGCGTCGCCGAGCACGGCCTTGGGCGCCGACAGCCATTCGAAACGGACGCCTTCTTCCTCGGCGTTCGACACTTCGCGGTCGGAGCCCGGCATGTTGGCGCGGTCGCGGCGATAGACGCAGGTGACGGCCTTGGCGCCCTGACGCGTGGCGGTGCGCACGCAGTCCATTGCGGTGTCGCCGCCGCCGATGACGACGACAGTCTTGCCCTTGGCATTGAGGCGGCCCGAAGTGAAGTCGGCGATCTCGTCACCAAAACCGACCTTGTTGGCCGTAATCAGGTAGTCGAGCGCCTGGACGACGCCGCGCGAGCCACAGCCGGGCACACTGAGCGAACGCGCCTTATAGACGCCGGTGGCGACCAGGATGGCGTCGTGCTTGCCGCGCAGCTCTTCGAAGGTGACGTCATTGCCGACGTCGCAGTTCATGACGAATTCGACGCCCGACTGCGCCAGGCGGTCGGTGCGGCGGGCAACGACGTGCTTTTCCAGCTTGAACGACGGAATGCCGTAGGTCAAAAGGCCGCCGGCGCGGTCGTAACGGTCATAGATGGTGACCTGGTAACCGAGGGTCCGCAGACGGTCGGCGGCGGCTATGCCGGCCGGGCCCGAACCGATGATGCCGATCGATTGCTTACGCTCAACGTCCGGAACGATCGGCTCGATCCAGCCGTTCTCGAAGGCCATGTCGTTGATGTAGCGCTCGACGCTGCCGATCGTGACGTTTTCCCAGCCTGATTGTTCAAGCACGCAGGAGCCTTCGCATAGGCGGTCCTGCGGGCAGATGCGGCCGCAGATTTCCGGCAGGGTCGAGGTCGCCGATGAAATCTGATAGGCTTCTTCGATCCGGCCCTCCGCCGTCAGGCGCAGCCAGTCGGGGATGTTGTTCTGCAACGGGCAGCCATGCTGGCAGAAAGGCACGCCGCACTGGGCGCAGCGCGACGACTGATGCGAGGCTTCTGTTGTCTTGAAGTCGGCATAGATCTCATTGAAATTCGTGATGCGTGTCTTCGCATCCGACTTCTGCGGAGTCTTCTTCTTCTCGATCACAAAGCGGTTCGTCTCGCCGGTCATGGCCAACTGCCTTCTTACTTTACTACCGGGTGAAGTCCCGGCGCTATCCACGCGCGTTCCAAAAGCGGAAAAGCCGTGCGTGGGAAAGTGAATTCCGTAGTCTCGCCTTTTTACCCTGCCGGTTTTTCCGGTCTGATGGCAAAAATGCCGTCCCGATATCAAAAGATACCAATTCTGTTGTCTGGCGGATGAGGCTTCTACCACGGAATGACCTGAAGGAGTCAGACTTTGATGGTAAAGACCCTGCCAAATGTGAGGTCAAACCCCGGGGACATGACATGCAAACCCCCTCGGCGGACTTTCGTCGCATCGAGGGGGAGCCATTTTTCCGGCCTTTGAACCCTGCTTTTTTCCTAGTGCAGGGTCTCCCCGTGTTGCGACATGTCGAGGCCTTCGATTTCCTCTTCCTCTGTCACGCGCAGGCCTGTTGTGTACTTGCAGACCATGAGAATGAGGAAGGTGAGAACCGCGCTCCAGCCGATCACCACCACCAGCCCGATCAGCTGTTTAAGGATGGTCGCGTTGGCAGCGGCATCTGTTGTATTGATTGTCTTGTCGACGAATACAGCCGTCAGCAGGGCGCCCGTGAAGCCGCCCACGCCATGTACGCCGAAGGCGTCGAGGCTGTCGTCGTACTTGAACATGTTCTTGATGTAGGTCGAGGCGATGTAGCAGATCGGGCCGGTAATCAAGCCGATCAGCATGGCGCCGCCGGGGCCGACAAAGCCCGCCGCCGGCGTAATGGCGACCAGACCGGCGACCAGGCCCGACAGCATGCCGAGCAGGGTCGGCTGCTTGCGCTCGATCCATTCCGGAACGATCCAGCCGACAATGCCGGTCATGGACGCGACAATGGTGTTCAGCATGGCGACCGAGGCCAGGCCGTCCGCCGCCCCTTCCGAACCGGCGTTGAATCCGATCCAGCCGACCAGCAGCATCGAGGCGCCGATCATGGTGTAACCGAGGTTATGCGGCGCCATGTTGTCACGGCCGAACCCGCGGCGTGGCTTGAGCACCAGGGCGCAGACCAGACCCGCGATACCCGAATTGACGTGGACGACGGCGCCGCCGGCAAAGTCGAGGACGCCCATGGCGCCCAGGAAGCCGCCGCCCCACACCCAGTGACAGATCGGCGCATAGACCAGCAGCGACCACAGGGCGGTAAACAGGACGAAGGCCGAGAACTTCATGCGTTCGGCGATCGAGCCGGCAATCAGGGCCGGTGTGATGATCGCAAACGTCATCTGGTAGGCGATCCACAGGAATTCCGGCAAGTGCGGCGCGGCCGAATAGGCGGTCGCGGTCGTCACGCCCTTGAGAAGCACGGCATCAAGACTGCCGATGAACTGGTTGGCGCTGCCCGGCGCGACGCCGAAAGCCAGCGAATAGCCGACCAGAATCCACAGGATCGTGACCACGGCCGTCACGGCGACCGATTGCGCCAGGGTCGACAGCAGGTTCTTCTTGCGGACCATGCCGCCGTAGAACAGGGCCAGCCCCGGCAAGGTCATGAACAGGACCAGACAGGTGGCGACGATCATCCAGCCGGCGTCACCGGCGCTCAAGGCCAGTTCCTTCTGATGCGCCAGCAGTTGCGGCACGGTCGTGCTCACGGCCGGGGTTGCCGCCGCGCTGGCCTGTGCACTTGCCGATGCTACTGCCGAAGCTACTGTCATCTGTCGCCGATATCCCTAGCCGCATTCTTTTAGTGGTCGCATGCCCAGTCCGAAAAACCGGTACCCACTTTTTCGGATCATGCTCTAAAGCCACAGCATCGCGCACACCGAAATCATTGTCAGTGTGCAAGTGCGAAATGTGACGATATTTTTTCAGTCCATAGCAAGACTCTCGGCGGAGTCAAAGTGAAATTTTTCCCACGGCCCGACATTTTTTGAGAAAATTTCTCAAGTCGCGGCAAAATAAGTTGCCCGCGCGGTGAAAAAATGCGCGCATCGTGCGGTCTCAGGGCATAATTAACCGCCGAATGCGGTTACAGCGGCAATAATCTGGTCCTGTGTCGCCTCGTCGAGATAGGGGCTGAAAGGCAGGCTGATGACGGTTTTTGCCTTCGCCTCCGACACGGAAAGATCGAGAGGGCCGGCTCGGAACATCGCATAACCCGGCTGCTGATGCAGCGGGATCGGATAATAGACAGCGGTCGGCACACCGGCGTTGCGCAGATGGACTTGCAAGGCATCCCGGTTTTCGTGCTCGATCGTGTACTGCGCCCAGGTCGAGACAAAGCCGTCCCTGACGACCGGCACGCTTGCGACCTTGCCGGCCAGAAGGGCGTGGTAGCGCGCGGCAACCTTCTGACGCATCTCGATTTCCTCGCCGAAGATGCGCAGCTTTTCGATCAGCACCGCCGCCTGGATGGTGTCGAGGCGCGAGTTCATGCCGACACGGACATTGAGATACTTGGCTTCGTGATCGAATTTGTGCTGGGCCATGTCGGTCGCCGTTGCGCCGCCATGGACGCGGAACGACACCATGCGCTCCATCAGGGCGTCGTCATTGGTCACCACCGCGCCACCGTCGCCATAGCAGCCGAGCGGCTTGGCCGGATAGAAGCTGGTCGCGGTTGCAACGCACCATTCCAGCGATTGCTTGCCATCGATCGTGCCGCCAAAACCCTGCGCCGCGTCAGAGATCAGCGGCAGGCCATGCTTTTTCGCAATACCCGCAAGCGCCGGATAGTCGGCGGGCTGGCCGAACAGGTCGACGGCGATGATGGCGGCGGGCTTCAGGCGGCCCTCTTTGGCAACCGCGGCGATGGCGGCATCCAGCTTGGCGGCGTCGATATTGTAGGTGTCGGGCTCGATATCGACAAAAACCGGTTCCGCGCCGGTCATCGGCACGACTTCGGCCGTGGCGACAAAGGTAAAGGCCGGCACGAAGACCGCGTCGCCCTTACCCACCCCCAGGCCCAGGAGGATCAGCTCGATGGCGTCGGTGCCATTGGCGCACGACAGACAGTGCTTCGACCTGGCAAAGACGTTCATGTCCGCTTCGAAGGCCTTGACCTCAGGCCCCATGATATAGGCGCCGTGGTTAATGACCTTGAGCACCGAGGCTTCGATCGCCGCTCCGATGCGTTGACGCTGAATGCCGAGGTCGATGAACGGAATAGCCATGATAAGCGCCTTTGATCGGTAACTACTTGTTTTTAGGCTTTAAACAGCCGCCCGTCATAATGCACCTCAAAAGGCGTTACCCAAGGTTTCACGATTGAGTGCGCAACCGCATTGCTGTAAGGCCAAAATCAACCCCCAGCGTCCGCAGGCAAATCATGTATTCGGGGGTTACAAACCGCAATTGTCTGACTATATAGGCGCCAGCAACGCGCCTACATGACTCTTGTGAGCGCTAACATAGTGGCCTATAGAGCCACGCATCAGGC